>NZ_JBNHEP010000030.1:0-8666 GCF_050015995.1 Dapis brunnea BLCC-M229
CATTTTTTATACTACTTTTAATATTACAACTTGACGTGCGGAATATGGGTTAAAAGATAAAATATAAAGACTTTGTCAAGTTGAAGGCCATATCAAGATCAAAAAGTTGGTCTTCTTGTCATTTGACTGCTTAATAAAAAACTTTTGGCAGAAAATGCCCATCTGAAGTTCTGTTGTAGTAGTGTGGAAATTTATAATATGTTGCAACCGGAAATAGCTGATGAGTTAGGGCAACAAAAAGTAGAAAATTTATTGAATACAGGTACAAAATTAATTGCTTCTGATAATCCTGGATGTTCTTTGCAAATTAAAAAGTATTGAGAGTTGCAAGGAAAGAAAATGACTTTAATGCACCCAATGAAATTATTAGATTATTCAATTCGGGGGGTGAAGTTACAGAGAAAATAGTAGATGCTACCCAAGTATGAAGAGAAGGAAGGCGATCGCTTTCCTTTTTTTTTCAGATAAATCTTAACAATATATCTACCTACCAGAAAAAGAATTGAAACTATTTTTTGAAAATTATCCTAAACAGCAGATTTCAAAACCCAATCACTTATTTGTATCAATTTGAACACTTTTCATCAACAATTAACAATACCTCCAACACACAAAGTGCTATCACTATCAAACAATTAAATACCAAAAAGCTATTAATAATTTTGTCTGTATCAATTAATATGTTTAATATGTTATTGATACTCGATAGTTCCGAGACTAAATTAATTGTTAATTGATTTTTACTATAGTTAAAGACGAAATTGCTGCGAGCGGCATCACTAATATTATAATTTTTACTTTGCTTAGGGGAAAATCCTAATCCTTCAGGCAGTCCATTATTAAAGTCATAAAAAGTATGAGCTTCAGAATCAACTTTAATAGGCTTAAATTTGGCTTGAGCTACTTCTGCTGTTCCTACGGATAAGGCAACAAGAGAAGTTCCAACAGTGGTTAAAAGTAATTTGTTAACAATTTTCACGAGAGTATTTATTTTATCTAAGGGTTGGTATCAAGTAGTTATAAATAGTTAATTTATTTCTACTAATTTTTACTATATATATGTTAAAGACGAAATTGCTGCGATCGGTATCACTAATATTATAATTTTTACTTTGCTTAGGAGAAAATCTTAACCCTTCAGGCAGTCAATTATTAAAGTCACAGAAAGTATGAACTTCTGAATCAGCTTCAATAGGCTTAAAGCTGAAGACTTAGAAATGTTAAAGATCAAAAAAGTTGGCTGTTTGTCATTTGACAATAAAATAAAAACTGTTGACTAATAACGCCCAACTTTCCTGAAATAGTTGCTTATTCTCTAGCAATAGATATAGAAAAGAAAAAATGGCCCAAAGATGAGAATATTTAACCTAGTCGAACTAATAACAGATAACAGGACTTAGGCAATATAGCACTACGCACAAGTCAGAAGTTAGAAGTAGTCCCCGACTAATACCAATTCACTTTAAAGATGTCACAAATAGTTTCAAACTTTAAATGTCAAATAATTGCCTCAAACCTTTCTCTTGTCTAAAGTTTTTAGCCTATCCAATTTAACTTCAGAATTCTGAATTCTGTGAAATGGTATAAGTTTAAGCATTTATAAATGTCCCGGTCCTATTTCGGTGATGCTATATAAAATATTTCTGGCATTACAAGGGACAGCGTTTGCGGAGCATTCCGTCAGGAAAGTAATCTCAAACCAATTTTTGCGTTTCTTATAGCTAAGTCCTGAGATAATTTGTTAGTTGGAAATTGGAGGAAAATTTTACAAAATGAACCGCTCTCTATTTTTATTGATAAGTCTAGCTGTTTTAGGTATAACATCCTGTAGTGCCGTCAAAGAAATTCAGGAATTAATCGACCCTCCCCCACCACCGACACCCACTGCATCCCCTGTCAAACAAAAAGAACAAAGAAAATTATTTCTGATCGAGCAAAACGGAAAATATGGGTATATCAATAAGACAGGAAAAATATTGATTCGACCAAGATTCGATCAGGTAAAAGATTTCTCAGAAGGATTAGCAGCGGTAAAAATTGGTGAAAAGTGGGGTTATATTAATGAAAAAGGAGAAATAGTTATCAAGCCAGAATTTGATTCTGTTTTACGTTTTTCCCAAGGATTAGCACCAGTCAAAAAACTTAGTGAAAGATGGAGTTATATTAACAAGAATGGAGAAATAGTAATTCAACCGCAGTTTGAAGATGCGGTCTATTTTTCTGAAGGGTTAGCACGAGTTACAATTGATGGTAACTGGGGTTATATCGATAAAACTGGCAAAATATTAATTAACCCAGAATATGGAGGGCAAACAGGGCGGGGTTTTTTTGTTGACGGATTAGCTGCTGTGAGGGTTGGTAATAGTTATGAATATGGATATATAGATAAGACTGGAAAAATAGTAATTGAAGTTAAATATGACTTTGCTGGAGATTTTATTAATGGTTTAGCGAGAGTTCAAATTGGCGATCGCTGGGGGTATATTGATAAAACTGGTAGGGAAATTATTAGACCACAATTTGAATTTAGTCAAGATTTTTCCGAAGGTTTAGCAGCAGTTAAAATTGATGATAAGTATGGCTATATAGATGTTTCAGGCAATAGAGTTATTCAACCGGAGTATGATTTTGCTGGTAACTTCTCGGAAGGTTTAGTAGAAGTTAGGATAGATGACAAATATGGTTATATTAATGCTGCCAATGAGATGGTTATTGAGCCTGAGTTTGATAATGCTTTTGCCTTTTCTAATGGTATTGCAGAGGCGTGGGTAGAGGGCAAAAAGGGTTATATAGATAAAATTGGTAGGTTTGTCTGGAATTTAAGTAATTAAGTGTTTTTGTTTGTAGTAGGGCTTTAGCCCTATCTATCTGAGGACTAAAGTGCTACTGCGAGCTTTAATTATAATACCAATTCACTTTAAGGATGTCACAAATAGTTTCAAACTTTAAATGTAAAATAATTCCCTGAAACTATTGTCTTGTAAAAGTTTTTAGTCGATAAAATCTAACTTCTGACTTCTGACTTCTGACTTCCGTGAAACGGTATAACTATAGCAATTCCCACAGTTATGAGGTACATTTACGATCCCCCTAAATCCCCCTTAAAAAGGGGGACTTTGAAGACTACCCCCTTTTTAAGCGGTTCCCCCCTTGTTAAGGTGCTATATTCAACCAGATATAAGGCTTTGTTGCATGAAAGTAGCCATAGAACATCCGTTCCGCTTTTCGGTTGTCCCCGACATGAAAGGTGAACTTAGTGGCAGCTATATCACCCTCTTTCTATAGATTGATGCTTTATTCATTTATTGGCCAATAGTTAAACCCCTCAAAACCTTTACAGGTAAAAGTTTCAGCCTTTTTATATCAAAGATTGATGTTTGATTTATTTATTGGACAATAGTTGTAGAAGTCTGAAGTACATATGCTTAAGCTTGTGCGGTAGCTATATGTTTTCATACAACAAAGCCCAGATATAATATAAATTGTATTTTGAATCTTGATAGAGAGCAGAATTATGTCCCAAACTTTCAGGCAAGGATATGCTGTTGTTGTCGGAGTAGGTGCTGACTTGCCAGTCACAATTGATGATGCTACTGCCGTTGCGGATCTGTTGGGCGATCCATCTCGTTGCGCCTATCCTACTGAGCAAGTGCGTTTACTAACAGGTGAAAAAGCAGACCGTACCAATATTCTATCTGCCTTGAGTTGGTTAGCTAAGACGACGGGAGAGGATGATACTGCAATTGTTTATTTCTCCGGTCATGGAATGGAAACACCAGATTATTATTTGATGCCTTATGGTTATGATTTGGCAGATTTGGAGGGTACAGCCATTCGTGGCGAAACCTTCACCAAGCATCTGCGAGCGATTAAAGCTAAGAAATTATTAGTACTTCTTGATTGCTGTCATGCTGGCGGACAAGCAGAAGCTAAGGGGGTGGTTAAATCACCTCTGCCACCATCGGCGATCGCTCAGTTGGGCAGTAGTAGTGGTAGGGTTATACTTGCTTCTTCACGAAAAGATGAAAAGTCTTGGACTGGAAAACCATACAGTGTCTTTACAACAGCGTTGTTGGAAGCTTTGGCTGGTTATGGGGCATTTGAAAAAGACGGTTATGCTCGTGTGTTGGATATTGCTATGTGGGTAGGACGCAAAGTTCCCGAACGCACAGATGACAAACAGCATCCCATCATTAAAGTCAGTAATTTAGAGGATAACTTTGCTTTAGCCTGGTATGCTGGAGGGGAGAAAAGTCCGCGTCCGTTGCCAAAATGGGCAACTAATGTTCCATCTATTACACCAGGGTTAGATGTTGAACAGGTCGCTACCTGGCGACGGATGTTGGCCAACTATCGTGAAAATCTGCTGCTGGTTGAAGAACGCATGACTGAATATGTTGAGTTTACTGATATTCCATTAGGACTTGTTAAAAATAAACGTCGGATAGAAGCGGAAATAACCAAGTTGGAACAGAAACTAGGAATTAAAGGTTAAAAAAAGTCTTGAAATAATGAGCGATTATTTTCCATCTTATCGCGAAAAAATTAAATCCATTCGCCAACAAATAGCTGAAGTCAGAAAAAACTTAAATCTAATCAATGAAGAAATATCTTGGTATCCTGAATATCAAGAAGTTCCTTTAGCTCTCAAAAAAAATCAGCGAGAGCAGGAAAAAAAATTAGTTAATCTGCTCGAACAACTAGGACGACTCTTAGAGACTCAGGCAGACCTTAGTAATGTATCAAAAAGTCTTTTTATGGCACCTTATCTTATCGACCGAATCCAGCATGAATTAGCTTTTTCTCAAGTTTTTGAAAGACGAAATAACAACTTTGACAAACTATTAGTTTGTCTTATTCATGGTGACAAGCAACAGTCTCAGGATATGTTTCTCGAACGTCTCAAAGTGAATTTTTTACCAAAAAAATTTAACCACTCTAAGATGACCACCTATCATGTGCGATTTCCTGAAACTTTACAAAATTTTCATAGTCAACTTAAATACAATCTAGCTAATACTATAGTTGGGGAAGAAAGAAATGAATTAACCAAAGAAATAAATCACACTTTGGCTGAATCACCAGTGCCGGTCATTATCTCTACATATATGTATTGTGAACATTGGTTAAAATTTGCTGGTAAAGCAATTAATAGCTTTCTGCATTTTTGGGAAAATCGGCTGGTAATTTCTCCTAATCAGCACCTATTTGTGTTTTTATTTATTATTACTAACAATAGACAAAATCGTAGGATGTTAGACAAATTTAGGTGTCTATTTTCCAGCAGTGAAGATTCTAGATTAGATAAGCAGCTAAACAAACTTTCAGAAGGCGATTTTTCTGAGTTTAATAATTTTTATGGCGTAGTTTTACCAAAATTAGAGGGGATTACTGAGCAAGAAGCAACAGAATGGGTAGATGTAGTAGTGAGAAAACATTTCCCTAATAATTTGGCTTTTGTCAAAGATACAAAAAGCGAAATTCAAGCTATATTTAATCAATATCAATCAAAAGATAAACCTAAAAGAATTCCTCTAGATGAATTAGCCCGTAAGTTGTCAGCTATTTTGGTGGATTACGCTGTTATTTCAAATGATTATACTGCAAGGAGGGAGCTTGCATGAATTTCCCATTTTACTTTGGTGACGGAAAACGGAAACGACGCAACACACCAGAACCTCTACCTGTGTCACGACGATCACAATTTATGAAACCAGAAAATTATTTGGCAGATCCGGGTCTTCGTGATGCCTGCAACGTTGCTTTGCTTTTAGGTCAACCTTTATTATTGACTGGAGAACCTGGTACTGGTAAGACCTTGTTTGCTTATAGTTTAGCCTGGGAATTAGGTTTTGACGAGCCGCTTAAATTTGAAACCAAATCTACTAGCACTGCCCGCGATTTATTTTACAGTTATGACACTTTGAGGCAATTTCAAGATGCCCAGAATCGTATAGAAGACAGAAACTCTCTGAACTATCTGACATACAACGCTTTGGGGACAGCCATCTTGCTGACAAAAGAGCCGTCTGAAATTAAGAATTTTGTTCCTCCAGGTTTTATTCATCCTGGTAAAAGACGCTCTATCGTTCTCATTGACGAAGTAGACAAGGCATCCCGCGATTTTCCTAATGATATCCTGAATGAATTGGAGTATCTGTACTTTCGGGTGCCCGAACTGGGCAATGTCAAGATTGAAGCTCATCCCAAGCTACAACCTATAGTGGTAATCACGAGTAATTCTGAGAAAGACCTGCCCGACGCATTTTTGCGACGTTGTGTTTACTACAATATTTCTTTTCCACAAAAAGAGCGTCTTGCGGATATTGTTACCAATAGATTAGGTTTGTACTCTGCTGGTAGCAGTAAATTTCTCCTGGATGCCCTAGATATTTTCTTTAAGCTACGAAAGAGCGGTTTGCGCAAGAAACCTGGAACTGCTGAACTTTTGGGTTGGATGATAGCGCTCCAAGAAATTTCAGGTGGTGCAAATAACCCGCTTGTTGAGCCTCAGCTAGCTCTGCGCACCCTGAGTAATTTGATCAAAACTGCTGAGGATCAAGATAAAGCTAAGGAGATAGTGAAGCAATGGGTAGACAGTCGCCAAAAGTAAGCCCAGGGTGGTTAGAACCAGAAAGGTTGATTGAGTTTATTGATGAGCTGCGCAGAGAACACAATTACAACATCGGTGTGTCGCAATATATTGCTGCTCAAGAACTGATACTTGCCCTGAGTGCAAAAGGAGAGCAGCTAGAGGAACCCCAGAGGGTTAGAAGCCTTCTCGGTCCTTTGCTATGCAGTTCCCCAGCAGAACAAGAGGATTTCCAGCTACGGTTTGACCAATGGATTGAACGCATGGGTTTTACTGTTAGCGAGGCTATTCAAGAAGATGAAAATGCTCAGGCAGTTAAACAGGAGTTGAAAAAGATTGAGCGGCAATGGCGACGGCTACGGTGGGTTCTATTAGCGATCGCTATCCTCGTTGCCATCGTATTAATCTATTTCCTGAGCCAGCAATTGCCTACACCTATACCTACACCTACACCTACAACTACTATACCTACAACTACTACACCTATACCTACACCTACAACTACTATACCTACAACTACTACACCTATACCTACACCTACAACTACTACACCTACAACTACTATACCTACAACTACTACACCTACATCTATAGATAAATGGCTGCCCCTATTGGGAGCTTTATTGGTTCTTCCCTTCGCTACCTTCATAGCTTGGAGACTCTGGTGGTATTGGTGTGCGCGTCAATACCTCAAGCGTCGTGCGACCAGGCGACAGCCAGAAATTCAGCGAGTTTCTATCTCGGGCTTTAATGAGGAACTGTTTCCCAGCGTTTTGTTCTTGCGCATTGCTCAGGGTTTTAGGCGACGTATCCAGGTTCCATCCAATGAACTCGATGTTGACAAGACCGTAGAAAAAACCGTGCGGGGAGGAGGTTTGTTTGCGCCAGTGTACGGCTACCATCAGGTTCTCCCTGAATACCTGGTTCTCATCGACCGGGCAAATTACGGCGACCACCAGGCGAGATTTGTCAAGGAAATGATTGCTCAACTCACCCACAACGAGGTCTTAATCACAGGCTACTATTTTGATGGTGACCCCCGCGTTTGCTTTCCGATGACAGGAAAAGAACCTCCTCGTAAGCTACAGGAAATTGCGTTGAAGTACAGCCAGCATCGACTGATCGTTTTCTCCGATGCCGACGGTTTTTTTAGTTCCCTGACTGGCGAACTTGAACCCTGGCTTGATTTCTTTTCGAGTTGGCCTGAGCGGGCTGTATTGACTCCTAAACCTTCAGAACACTGGGGATATCAGGAACTGGAATTATCGCGAGAGTTTATTGTTCTACCTGCTACAAATGATGGGTTGATTGATTTGATACGCAGCATCCAATATGGAAAATCGCCCTATGTGCCTTCAGAGAAAAGCAGGGCACCTTTTCCAGAGGCGTTGAGAGTGCGAGCGCGACGCTGGATAGAGCGAGATCCACCTGAGCCATGGCTGGTAGCTGATGTCCTAGAATCCCTCCGATACTATCTGGGGGAAGGTGGTTACTATTGGCTGAGTGCTTGTGCTGTATTTCCAGAGCTACATTGGAATCTCACAGTTTACCTGGGCAATACGCTCCAGACTGGTGATGGCAGTTCCCTACTTCAGGCTTGTCGGCTCACCGATCTAGCTCGTTTACCTTGGTTTCGATACGGTTATATGCCTGACTGGCTCCGCTTGTGGCTGATTTCCGAGTTGCCTCGCCAACAGGAAGATGAGGTTCGTCAACTGCTTAGAAATTTCCTGGTGGCAAAACCTGATGAACAAGCCTCCGTTGGAAGGCAGCAATTGGAAATTGCTCGGCAACACAGCAATGTTGTCTCCAGGTTGGCGCAACCACTTCTCCGCTTGCTTTCTAGAGAAGCTTGTGCGGATAGTCCTCTACGAGACTACATTTTTCAGGAGTTTATGGCGGGTGGTAAGTGGCTGGCAGTGCGAATGCCGGAAGAGTTACGCAAGCATCTCCGTCGCAAATATTCACAACAAGTAGGATGGGGGCTTTGGTTTCAGTGGGTATTTGCAAATGTTGTGGGCGGGGCTGTGGGCGGGGCTGTGGGCGGGGCTGTGGGCGGGGCTGTAATCGGGGC
>NZ_JBNHEP010000031.1:0-6157 GCF_050015995.1 Dapis brunnea BLCC-M229
TGTCAGGTGTAGGTTTAACTACTTCCGGTATTGGCATGGGAATGTCAGGTGTAGGCATGAGTATGTCAGGTGTAGGTTTAACTGCTTCTGGGGTAGGCATGGGAATGTCAGGTGTAGGCATGAGTATGTCGGGAGTAGGTTTAACTGCTTCCGGTATTGGTATGAGTATGTCGGGAGTAGGCATGAACATGTCTGGTGTTGCTGCCTCCATGCCACCAGTTCGTCCCCGCAAGTTTTGGTTAGTTGCTGATGCCGAACTTATTATCCACGGTGCAACTGAACCTGATGCTACTGTTACCATCGGTGGACGACCCATTAAACTTAACCCTGATGGTACATTCCGCTTCCAGATGGCTTTCCCTGATGGTTTGATTGATTACCCAATCATGGCAGTAGCAGTTGATGGTGAACAAAACCGCTCTATTCACATGAAGTTCACTCGTGAAACTCCAGAGCGTCGCACCAATACTAAAGAAGAAGCTGTCCTAGAATGGATGAGCTAAAAATTTAGTAGTTGATTTATTCAGGACTAGAACAAGTAGCGATCGCGATGCGGAGCATTATCGCTCATTCCTATTAGCTAAAGAACCCCCGGACTTTAACCGGGGGTTTATCATTGGATTAGTTGAATATGTCAATTTTTACTCTCACCAGTACAGTCTTTTAGCTAAAAAATTAAATAATCGTTTAGCAGCTCCTGACTTAATTTATATACTGATGAATTTATTAGAAATTACTCAAACACTACAAAATATATTCGGAGAATCTGTTGAAACTCCATCACCTACTTCATGGCAAATAGAAACAGATAACTTTCGACTTTTAATTCTCATCTCAGAAGACGAACGTTGGCTGAGAATATTAATACCTATTGCTCCTAAAGAAGATTCTCAACCATTTCTTGAGAAATTACTTGAAGCTAACTTTGATGTGACTTTAGAAACTCGTTATGCCATATATGAAAATGTTCTTTGGGGAGTGTTTCAGTATAATTTTTCTACATTAACAGTGGCAGATTTTAGTGCAGCTATTCAAAGATTACTTTATTTGAAAGAACAAGGTATATCTGGTTATTTTAATGAAGTAATAGAAAATCGGATTTGCCAAGTAATTAAAGCAGCAAAACTCCAAGGACAAACTTTAGAAGCAACTATACAAACTTTAGAACGTTTTTATGTAGAAGGTTTAATGGGAGAAATAGATATGAATTCAGAATACCGGGAAAAAACTTTGGCAGCTTGGCATTATCAGTTAGAGCGTTTATGGTCTGAAGTGGAACCATGAGTTATACTATTTCTCAAAAACTTTTCAACCTATATCTTAAGCCGGGAAGTAGGCGAGTAGTAGGGACGTTGCATGCAACATCCTTAAACATACAGCCCTTCCCGTTGTTATGAGGTACAATAACAGGACTTTTGATGGGGTATTTTTTGCTTGTTCCCCTACTCCCCTACTCCCTAAAACCGTCAATATATGTACCTCATAGCTTTGGAAACTGCTGTAAGAATAATTAACATGCTACTTGCTAATTATCAAAAAGGTTCCATCTGGAGTTTAGACTACGACAAAATTTCCCAAGATTGTTTTGGGTTAAACAAGAAGGTAAATTAACCTAAAATTAAGTCTAAGTTTTCTACTTTTTGGCTTTTTTGGGGGAACTTTTTCGTTTTTTTACTACAGGATAACGGGTTCTTTTACTTCTTACAATACCTGTTTTCCAACCAGTTGATTTTCCACGGGGTTTGGGAGTTTTAGCAGGGGTTCCAATCTCGACTAAAAGTCTGAACATTGATTGTGCCACCCTTCCAGGGCTTAAGTTTTTCTGAGGCTTCTGTCAAGGAAGATGATGTTCTTCAACTATATCTTTAGCTAGCCATAGTTGCCAAGTTAGTAATGGCATTAAATCACTCCATCTTTCACATTGATGAGGTGTACTGAGTGCAGGTAATGTCCAGTGTAATATTTGCTTGATAAATCTTTACCAATGGTCAACAGCGAAGCGTCGTAAATATTTTTTCCAGAGTAATTCTAGAGGGAGTAAATCGAGTTTATATTTATCAATAAAAACTAACCATAAAGGTTTTTGAAGTATCCCTTTTTTATTATTTTTAAGCCTCTCAACTAAAATCAGGGTCATAGGAACTGATGCTGATGAGCGAAAATGTAACTGAGACCATTTTATGACTTTGATTTTACCTAGTTTATCCTCATCTAATTCCACTGTTTCTGTTGAATTCCACCAAGTAGATTGCTCCTGAAGTTTGAATTTATCCCCATGTTTTCTTGGTCGTCCTCGACCACCATATTCTCCAGGCTCACTATATAAACAGCAATTTGAGCGAATTCTCATCAAACAATCTACTTCAATATCTACTATTTGATTAACCCAAGGACTATTACCATATTCACTATAAGCGTAAAGTTGAGATGGGAAATTTTGTACTTTTTCTTACTTGTTTTAATTGCCAAGTAGCTTGACTAATTGGTGTTTCAAAACTACTGCCAAGTTTCATGTCTTAATGGTAATGCCCAACTTCCTTGTTCTTCTAGAATCCAAGCTATGGTGCTATAGCTATGCCCCTCAGTTACTTTTTGAAAGTTCTTGGGTGAATGATGATAACCTCGGTCTTTCAAAGTAGGAGAATCTAATAAGCGGGTAGGCTGTATGATCTATAGCTAGTGGTCTGTCAAACTTATTTTGATGGGTGATGAATTCTTAAAAGTTTTGATTGATAAGCTTTTCAATTTTGAAATACCTATCAATTCAAACTTGACAGACCACTAGAGTCACATATGAGCCATCAGTTACAGGAATTTCTTTAAGGTATAATTCCATTAATTTAGAACGGTTTGGACGACAATCTTGTAAGGATTCATAGGTAGAAGGCCATTGTCTTTGAAATAAAGGTGAAAGAGAAAAATCAGCCAATAAATTGGCTGTTCTAGTAGTTAAAACTGCATCCATTAAATCATAAGTGGAATCCTTAGCAAACCCTAGTAAATTGTAGGTATCAGTCCGAAATTTTTGCAGTCTATGTTATGTTATTATTCATCAGGGAGAGTTATGTTTCTATAGACCTTATTTTCTAGTCAAAAATAAGAAGTAAAAATTTGAGAAAAAGTCTCTAATTTTGAATTAAAGATTGAAAAATGAAGAAAAAAAGAAGCAAGAAACAAAATGGATATTATTTTAATACTTAAACAAGATTATCAAAAATTTCCTGTTGACCAAACCTATAGTATTTATGCAGAAAATGTTTATTTTGAAGACCCACTAAATAAATTTCGAGGTATAGAGCATTATCAAAAAATGATCGGCTTTATGAAAAGTTGGTTTAACGATGTTCAACTGGAATTACACGATATTAGTCGCTCAGGAGATTTAATTAAAACCCGTTGGACACTTAGTTGGACAGCTCCTGTGCCTTGGAAGCCTCGAATGGCAATACCAGGATGGAGTGAATTAAAACTAAATACAGATGGACTGATTAACAGTCATATTGACTATTGGGATATTTCTCGACTAGATGTTTTGAAGCAGCTTTTTCAACTGAAGACTGAAGTAGGTAAATAATTCTTAGCTTAATTGTTCACAATAACAATAAATATAGACATATTGACAAAAAAGCACAATTTTGATCTTAGAAATCTCCTAGATGCTGAAAAAGTCAAAAACCCGCTAAAGTTAAAATATGTAAAAATTTTTCAGAAAAGGTTAAATATTGATGCGGGTAATATTAATGACGGGAAAAGGTGGCGTTGGCAAAACATCAGTGGCTGCCTCGACTGGACTACGTTGTTCTGAATTAGGCCATAAAACTTTGGTTCTCAGCACCGATCCAGCTCACTCCTTAGCAGATAGCTTTGATATGGAAATGAGTCACGAACCTCGGAAGGTTAGGGAAAATCTTTGGGGTGCTGAGTTGGATGCTTTGATGGAACTGGAGGGAAACTGGGGAGCTGTAAAACGTTATATTACTCAAGTTTTGCAGGCGCGGGGTTTGGATGGCGTGCAAGCTGAAGAGTTGGCTATTTTGCCGGGAATGGATGAAATTTTTGGTCTGGTGCGGATGAAGCGCCACTATGATGAGGGGGAATATGATGTTTTAATTATAGATTCTGCTCCGACTGGTACTGCTTTGCGACTTTTGAGTTTGCCAGAAGTGGGGGGTTGGTATATGAGGAAGTTTTATAAGCCTTTGCAGGGAATGTCGGTAGCTTTAAGACCTCTTTTTGAACCTATTTTTAAACCTATTACTGGTTTTTCTTTGCCTGATAAGGAAGTTATGGATGCTCCTTATGAATTTTATGAACAAATTGAGGCTTTGGAAAAGGTTTTAACTGATAATACTAAGACTTCTGTGCGGTTAGTTACTAATCCTGAAAAGATGGTAATTAAGGAGTCTTTACGCGCTCATGCTTATTTAAGTTTGTACAATGTTTCTACAGATTTAGTAGTAGCTAATCGGATTATTCCTGATTCTGTGACTGACCCTTTCTTTAAAAAGTGGAAGGAAAATCAACAGCAATATCGGCAAGAAATTCACGATAATTTTAGACCTTTGCCTGTGAAGGAGGTACCTCTTTATTCTGAGGAAATGTGTGGTTTGGCTGCTTTGGAAAGGTTGAAAGAAACTTTGTATGGAGATGAAGATCCTAGTCAGGTTTACTATAAGGAAAATACTGTTAAGGTAGTGCAAGAGAAGGGTAATTATAATTTGGAATTATATTTGCCTGGAATTCCTAAAGAGAAGATTCAATTGAATAAAACTGGCGATGAGTTGAATATTAGAATTGGTAATCATCGTCGGAATTTAGTTTTGCCTCAAGCTTTAGCAGCGTTGCAACCTGCGGGGGCAAAAATGGAGGATGATTATTTGAAAATTAGGTTTGCTGAAGCAGTAAAAGTTTAGGGTAGTTATTTTGGTGCGGGCAGGTTTTGATTTTTATTTTTTAGGTTGAGAGATAAAATGTATTCTCAAACCTCCCTCACCCATTTTTCATAAGTCAGTTTGCTCAAAAATTATTTTTTATACTTCTATTCTTTTCCATCTATGACTTAAAATAGATTATTCACTTTAACTTGTATTTTGTAGATATAGGCTTAAACTATTACGAAATAGTAATTATGGGGATGATCGACACAGAAGTATATACAACAGAAGCAGCATTTTTACTCAATATCTCAACCGCAAGATTACGACTATTACTGAAACAGGGGCGAGTTGTAGGCTCCCGAAAAGAAGGAAGGTTATGGCTAATACCTCTCAATAATCGAGGAGTCCCAGAAATCATACCCGGTCGTCGCGGTCCTCAAGGAACCTGGAATAAGGCTGAACGTAAAGGAAATACCTTTGTTCATGTTCTCCGAAAGACTATTGACTATAACCGAGATAATGGAACTTCTTATCCAGCAGTTGCAGTTAAAGTGGGAGATAAAAAAGATTATTGCCACGGTCTAAAAATTAAGGGACCCTGCCAAATTATTTATCAACCTCATCAACCCAATAGAAGTCAGGCAGGAGGTGCCCGTCTGTGGATTGAGGTTGAATCACAACATCAAGTAGAACGAATTTATTTTTCAAGAGGAGATTACGGTCCGCCTCCGGAAGTTACTGAGCAGAGGCAAAAGTTTAAAAGAAAGAGGAAAGAAAAAATTCAAAAGTCTTCTCATCACAAGCGTTCGAGAAAATCGAAATCCTAAGCTATTTATCATCAACAACTAAATAGGGTTTGCTGAAAAAGTCTTATTGGTTTGGGTAGGAGTCAGGAGACAGGAGACAGGAGACAGGAGAAATGGGAATTATAGAGTAGGTAGGAGTAATAATTGTCACTCAAATTTTTCCCCCAAGTCTTGTCAAAATTCTCACATTTTTAGCTATTGGTAGCAAAAAACAGGCACTTTTTTCGCACATGCAAAGGCTAAACTCTTTATATGCCAATGTTTTTGGATTTAATCAGCAAGCCCTAAATAAACACCCACGACAACTTTAATAATTGAGAGTGAAAGAAAACTCCGAAGATTTTGCCTGGATTTTTGAGTTCAGACTTTCTCCTCTCGGCAAAGAATTAAGTTGAGAATATTCAATTCATTAGAAGTTAAAACCCATATTCCGCACGTCAAGTTGTAATATTAAAAGTAGTATAAAAAATGGTA
>NZ_JBNHEP010000032.1:0-18743 GCF_050015995.1 Dapis brunnea BLCC-M229
ATCTTGAAAAAGCTGAAGAGTATCAAGTAAACATTATTGAAACCTAGGAATTTATTTCAGATAAATGCAAATTCGTCGTCGTCAGCCAAACCCAGCCGTAGAAATGGGCAACTTACGCTATGAAGTTTCTGTACCAGAGTCAAAGGCTCAAAATATTCTAGAGGAAATAGTTTGGTATAAGGAAAAAGAGATAGATTATCTGCGCGATCGACAACCTTTGATTGAGTTAAGAAAAAAGATCAACTTAATGCCTCCTCCTCTAGATTTTTTGACTATATTATCAGCAGGCAAAACTCAACCTGCTGTAATAGCTGAAGTGAAAAAAGCTTCTCCTAGTAAAGGAGTAATTAGAGAAGATTTTGAACCAGTTGCTATTGCCAAAGCATATCAGGAAAATGGTGCAACTTGTATTTCGGTTCTTACAGACAAAAAATTTTTTCAAGGTGGCTTTGAAAATTTAGGAAATGTTAGAGCAAATGTTGATTTACCACTGCTTTGTAAAGATTTTCTGATTTATCCATATCAAATATACTTTGCTCGTTTATACGGAGCTGATGCTGTATTGTTAATTGCAGCAATTTTATCAGACCAAGACTTAAAATATTTTATCAAGATAGTTAATGCTTTAGGAATGACAGCTTTAGTTGAGGTTCATAGTCTCGAAGAGTTAGATCGGGTATTGCAAATAGATGGGGTTAAGTTAATTGGAATTAATAACCGCAACTTAACAGATTTTTCAGTGGATTTACAAACAACTTGTAAGCTGATGGAAGCTAGGAATAAAGATTTAAAAAAACTTGGAATATTAGTTGTAAGCGAATCAGGAATACATACACCTGAAGATATTAAAATTGTTAAAAATACTGGTGTGAATGCTGTTTTAATCGGTGAATCTTTAATGAAGAAAGCAAATCCAGGTACAGCATTGTTAGAGCTATTTACTGAAAAGCAAGCTTGAGAGCAATGTGTCTTTTTGAATGAGCAAAATAGTTGATATGCTGGCTATTTACCTCTAAAGTTCAATCAAAGTTTGATTGGGAAAAACGGAGTAATCCAATACCATTTCTCAAAAACTTTATCTATTTCAGAGCAGGGGACCCACCCCTAACCCCTCCCAGGAGGGGGAGTAGTTGCATGCAACGTCAGAGAGCGAGAAGTAAACATAAGAATAATTAACATTAAATTAGCTCAAATTAGCTCAAATTAGCTCAAATTAGCAAAAAGATTATTATACTTATGTTAATTACTTAATAACTGAAGTGTTGCCTAAATATAACATTAATGAATGGTAATTGGTATAATACCATTTTGATAAATTTTTACTACAAATAAGAAATAATAAGTAGGTAGGCATAAATAAACGTTAAAACAAAAAATATGAAAAAGAACCCAGAAGCAAGTTATCAAAGGGTTCTAACAGTTTTTAATTTCCATTGCTATTTTACGGATAATTAAACCCACCTACTTATAAGTATTTAGCTATCAGCAATTAGTTTCATACAGAATGAATTTATAAGGCAGTATTGAGAGACTGAAGTCCTATTTTCAAGTTTCGGTCAAAGTACATTTGGAGACCTTATACCAAGGGTGATAAATGTTTGCTAAAAATAGTTATGTTGTTTCTAGAAGTCCCCAAATCAATAACTTATAGCGGTTTTCATTAACATAGAATACAGCTATTAGGTTTGTAATTATTGAACTTCAAACATACTTATATTTTTTCTGTAGTCTACTTTTGTGAAAACCGCTATAAATACCTTTTATTAGGGCAGAATTTCTCTTCTTAGTCAAGGGGACATCTCATGTAAAGTCTTTCAATTACTCTTTTTATTCATCACATTCTTTTTTCACACATTAGACATCTGGTGAAAATTAAAAATCAAATCAATTATCATCCAGAAATTATCTATTCTTTCTTCCTGTTCCCTGTTAAGTGTTCCCTGTTCCCTCTTTTCCGGAGATGTCTATTGTATTCGCTATTCATAGTAAATATTTTTTATGATTCACATTCAAAAGCTGTTTGCTTTGCGCAGCATGACGTAGGAAATGCTAACTGCTAATAGCTGAATGCTTACACAAATAATAGAGAATCTTGATTATAATTGCTATTTTTTGGTAAAACACTCATTAATCTAATTGAGTGAGAAAATATACCATTTTATTGCTTGCTTTTTTTCTGGCTTATTCCAACTTCAGTTATTAGAGATTGAATGTATCAGGAAATATAAAAAAGAAGATAAGGAACAGGGAATAGGCGAAGATACAAAGATTTATCACCTATTTTTTACCGAAAAATTAAGGTTTAAAGCCTCTCCTTTCAAGGAGAAAAAGCGGTCGTTTGCGGAGCAGTCCGTAGGATGGGATGGCGAGGTCTCCTCCCCATATCCAATCGACCAAGACAACCAAAAAATTCCTTTTAACCAATCCTATCTGTTTTAAGAAGAGGTAATTATTAATTATTAATTATTAATTATTAATTATTGAACATAATTTTAGGAGTAGGAGTATGAATAGCGAGACCCTCTCAACTAGCCGAATTTCTATCTTTGGCCTGATTAAAGCTTTAATATTTAGTTTTTAAACAAGTTTCTTAATACTTATTTGACAAACAGTCTCTTACTTTTTCCTTGTCTATACTATTTGTAACATTATTTCTTTAAATTGGTATAATAAAAGTACCTAACAGCTATTTTATGATGGAACCAATACCAGTCCCCTCTCGTATTCATTATGAACTACTACTTCAATTATTAGAAAAAAAGACGATTTTGGCAGTAGATTATCAGACAATAGAGTATCAAAAAGTTCAAGAACTTATTGTGACAGTTAGAAAAGCTTTAGCACTGCAAAAACAATTAGAGGAAAATTGTAAACAAGCAAATTTACCAATAGAATATCACTGGTCTCTTAATGAAGCTGAAAAATATTAGCTGAAAAATATTAACGGATATATAGGAATCCTCTGCACAGTTGTAATATTTTGGTGGTAGTTAGGAGTCAGAACTCAGGAGTCATAATTTTCAAGCTTTTCAGTTCAAATTGACTATTATCAAAATTGTCACAACTAATTTAGTATTGCTATAGCAATATTCGGTGTTGGTGAAGCCCGGGTATGATGCGTAAAATTAGGGATAGGGAGTCAGAAGAGGTTGTAATAAAATGCCTAGTAAATAAGTAGTGTAATACCAAGCGTGAAAAAAGAATGTTACGAATATTTTAGTCAACCAAAGTAGTTTAAGTCAGATGCAAATTTACTAGAATAGATTGTTTCATAGAAAAAAATGATAATAAAAACTGCTTCTACTGACTACTGACTATTGACTATTGACTACTAGAAACAGTCCAAATATTTGTAGCAAAAATTTATAAAATTGGTATAAGGGGTGAATATTTATAATTCATACAATGATTATGCAACAGCTAATATTAAATTAGTTTTACTGAATTTAGTAATACCAAAATTGAAATCGAAGCCTTTGAAAATATCACTCCCGAATTGGTGACTTATGACTATACTAACCAAGGTTTGCTGAACAAGTTTTTGGTTCCTAAAGCCAACATTCAAGAATATTTTTGAACTTTAAGTTTAGCCAAACCTTTCACTATAAAAGTTCAACTTCTGGACTTTATTTTCAATGTTCCAAAGCTATGGTGAAATTCAACTGTGGTTAACAACTTGTTTTGACATTAATCTGTCTTGTCTAACAGTTCATCAATTAGTCAGATATAAATTAAAAAGTAAATTAAAAGTTCCACCTCCAAAGCACATAAAACATACAGGAAGAACCTCAAGAAAACTTATAGCAGTTTTCATTAATTTAGAATAAAGATATTTTAGCTTAAAGATAAAAAGCAGAAGGCAGAGGGCATAAATTTTGTAGTCTACCTTTGTGAAAACCGCTATAAAAAAACTATCATATCAACTAGAACAGAAGATTAAGTTAATTAATAAATAAATAAATATTCGGAAAATTAACTACTAATTCGCTATTGGTGTCAAGATGTTTGCGCAGCATTCCGTAGGAAAACTATAATTGGATTAAAAACTATAACAGGTAAAGTCATTACTGCTTGCAGTGTTAAGCCTATTGGCTTATATCAATGGCTCTTTGAATATTTATGACTTTATGGTTTAGTAGAACCAAAAACAGGAGACTCCTTTTTTTATGAATTTAGTCATCTAGATACCCCTTGCGAGCGAAAAATTTTCAGAGCTTTTTTCTCAAACATATCCTGATGAGATTCATATCATTGAACTAGATAACGGGCGAAGGCATCTAGGGAATGATTTATCTATCCCTGATAACATTATTTTACTATTCAAACCTCCTTATTGTCCTGAACTTAATCCCATTGAAAGACTATGGAAATAGATGAAAAAATTCTTGAAAAATCAAGCTTTCAATTCCTTGGAAATATATACGAATAATCCTGATAAATATATTAGCTGGATTTAGTCAAAAAGACATTGCTTCTTGTACAGAATATGATTCTATTCTTGAAGCATTATGTGTAGTCGGGATTGATACCATTTATCTGTAACAATGCGCTTAATAATTATTACCTAAACCTGAATTTTACTAATAGCTGTTATATTTTATTAAGCGCAACTTCATGGAGAAATCGTATGAGGAAATTGGGAGAAAATAATTGCCAAGAAATGAATCAATAATTTTCCTCAAAAATTTGAGCATAACTCGTTCTCAAGGGTAGGGTTTTATTAAGTGTTTAGACTTGATTCAAAGCCTTAACTATAGTAAAAAAATTAGGTAAAAATTAATAATTTCAGATTCAATAACTATTCCAGAATTAATAAAAAAATAAAATACTAAAATTTCCCAAATCTTCCAAATTTAAAAATTCAGGAATCTTAAAGAAAAAGTAAGCTTTTTCTGCGACACATTTCTGTATAAATGAACATAGACACCGATTGAGTAAAACACAACAAAGGAACAAAAAAATGGATGATAAACTGATGTTAATGATTCCTGGGCCTACTCCAGTGCCAGAAACAGCATTACTAGCAATGGCTAAACATCCAATAGGCCATAGAAGTGGTGACTTTTCCAAAATTATGGCAGAGGTCACAGAAAACCTCAAATGGCTGCATCAAACCAAAAATGATGTACTAATTTTAGCCTCTAGTGGGACTGGAGCTATGGAAGCAGGTATAATTAACTTCCTGAGTCCTGGCGATCAAGTACTATGTGGATGTAATGGTAAATTTGGCGATCGCTGGGCAGAAGTGGCCAAAGCTTATGGTCTCAATGTTGAGAAGATTAATGCAGAGTGGGGCAAACCTCTAGACACAGAAGAATTTCGTCAACAGTTAGAAGCGGATAAAGACAAGCAAATTAAAGCAGTCATTCTTACCCATAGCGAAACTTCTACAGGTGTTTTGAATGATATCGAAACTATTAATAATTATGTTAAAGCTCATGGTGAAGCTTTAATTATAGTAGATGCTGTCACAAGTCTTGGGGCTGTAAACTTACCAGTAGATGAGTTAGGTCTTGATGTTGTTGCTTCTGGTTCTCAGAAAGGCTACATGATACCTCCTGGTTTAGCCTTTGTGGCAGTGGGAGCCAAAGCTTGGACTGCTTATGAAACAGCAAAGTTACCACGTTACTATCTCGACTTAGGTAAGTATCGTAAAGATGCAGCTAAAAATACTACACCCTTTACCCCACCAGTAAATCTATTCTTTGCTTTGCAAGCTACACTTAGAATGATGCAGACTGAAGGATTAGAAAATATTTTCGCTCGACACGAGCGTTTAAAGAATGCAACTCGTGCAGCAGTAAAGGCTTTAGGGTTGCCATTACTAGGTCCAGATGCAGTAGCTAGTTCTGCTGTTACAGCAGTTGCTCCTCCACCAGAAGTAGAGGCAGAAAAAGTGCGGGCTATTATGAAAAAACGTTTTGATATTGCTTTAGCTGGTGGACAAGACCATCTGAAAGGAAAAATTTTTCGCATTGGACATTTAGGCTTTGTCTGCGAAAGAGACATTCTCAATGCGATCGCTGCGTTAGAATCTACTTTGGGAGAGTTGGGATATGAATCTTTTACTTCAGGGGTAGGTGTAACTGCTGCTTCTAAAGTTTTAACTGAATCATAATTAAATTGGCAGTTTGGTAGTTAGTAGTAAATTGTGAAGATATTGATCGTTAGATTGAGTGTTTACTACTAGCTACATCTTGAAAAACCAAATTTTACTATTTTTATTTTTATCGGGTTGAAATGTATTTTAATTAGGGCTTGCTGAATAAATCTCAAAATGGTTGACTTGTTATTCAAAAAAAACTGATGATAATTTTTTATTATCATCATTCACTCAACTATAAGTTTAAATGATTAAATAGAGCGCAAAAACAGTTTTTTCTCCAAAAAGGTATAAAAGTATTGTAAATAAGGGTTTTCCCTAATTTGTTATATTCTTTCCCTATCAGTTATCCCTAGTTTTTCTTTAATTATTAAGGCTCCCAGTGCTATTCTCAAAGGTAACGCTGGTGCTACTCTCTCCTCTGAAAAATTGGCGTTCCATAGTTGTGGGATGATAATTAAATTTGCACGCATCTGAAACTTTTGATTGATCGGGCTAAATTTTTGGATACATATCAAAATCATCCCTTGATAATGCAACGCCGAAAAATTAATCGCATATTCGGCTTCAAATTCAGACCAAGGAATTAAACTAGCCATCATTATCCAACGATTACCTGGGGATAATTGGCCATTGAACGGCAGTTCAAAATTTTCTAGTGCAGTGTCAGGTTAGCCCACTTTTCTGTACATCGCTTGTGCAAATAGATGCCTCATTTTTGGTATATTTTAGCTGAAAAGAGGGCACAATTTCTGATTATTTCTGATTAAAAATGCCTTAAATCCTTACTGTCTAAGTTTTTTAAATTTAATCAGCAAGCCCTAATTATACTTGCATTTGCTATTTATAGTAGTTGTGACATTTATGTTTAGTTGGTAAGCATTCAGCTCTTAGTAATAGTCAGCCCTTTAGCAATCATATCCTCACCTTAAAAGGCGAGGTTTAAATGAATTCGCAGTTAAGGGAACCGTAATTTGGCAGTACATAATAGCTGATGGCTAATACCTGATAGCTGAATGCTTACTTTAGTTGAAATCATAAGTGTTTTGTAGCCAATCAAATATTTTGTCTAATTGTTCTAGAGTAACTAAACCGTATTGCCACAAAATCATCGACAAAGCATTAGAGTCTGGTTGAGGACATGGTAATTCTGAAGTAACACTAGCTCGTTCAGCAACTGCTATAGAAGCTGAAGAAATAGATAATTCATTTTGCAAAAAATTGATAAAGCGAGCATAGTTTGTTGATGTCATAATTTCTGTTCACCTCCTTTTTTTTAAGAGACCATTTTCTGTGTAACTCTTATTTTTAATAAAATACATACGTTACATATTTGAGAGAATTTGCAAGTCAATGGAATTAATATTTTTACCTTGACTAAGTAATTATTGACTATCATAAAGTCAATATTTTTGTGTATAAAGCTAGTATCAGCCAGTTTTTGATCTGTTCTATAGATCGAAATTTTTTATATCATTTCTCCATTAAGTTGCACTTAATAAAAGATGAGAATAGTCTGTGTAATCAGGTTTGAGCGATAATTATTGAGTGCATTGTTAGAAAGAAATAGTATTGAACCAAATTCAAAAACTTTTTTGATGAACTAAACAAAAGCTGGAAGTTAGCTATCAAAACAACAAGATAGCTTTAGCTTCCTTCGGTTTGGATCTACATAAGTCACCTTTGCTATTCCGCAAAATCAGGTAGTAGTTAAGATAAATGTTAGTGAAATTATAATTCCTCAAAATATATACTGCTACGCGGAAGACAGTTATGCACTTAATAGAGTCATGTAAAAGTTTACTACAATTAGACTTTCAGTTTATACAAGTATCAAACACTTTAATCGGTAGTGTTATATATACATTGAAGCTGAAAAAGAAGTTAACTTTTCAATGATTTGAAAGGGGATGTTTTAACCTTCTCAAACAACCTGACTTAGCTGGAACAAAATATTTTTGAATAGCGGTTAACTATCAGGACTTAGCAATCAGTAAAGACCCAATTTTAGCTGATAGTTAGTTAAAACTAACTTACTATTGCTGCTAGTAAAAATTACAGAAAATTTCCTATTGAATTATTACTTAAGTCAAAAAACATAAGCAGTTAGAATATAGGGTTTAAGTAGTTGTGTTTGATTAAAACTATTACCACTTATGAGGCGAACCTTGATCAAGTCATTTGATTATACAATAACTACAATAACTTTACTCGAATGCTTGTATATTATATTTTTACTTACAATACAAACAATTTTTTGTAGTTATTTATGTGCATAAAAACATATCACTAAGTTTTTAGACCAGCACAGAATTCGATCTCTCTCACACCAATTAAATCAAGTCAAAGACATAGACTATCAACAAGGCAAGGTTTCCCTTGAATCAACAAAACATTAGGTTGATAAACTTAATTTGGTATTATAGTATAGCAAACCATAATCTTGATGTATATACCTAGGAAGTAAAATAATAAAAAGTTTTCTTAAATTTTGTCAACATAATTTAGAATTTCGTTCTTCTAGGAGTCGCAGTTTATAGATGAGGATATATAAGTTCTCATATTCAATGAGATGCAATATTTTTTCTCTTCCCTATTCCCTATTCCCTATTCCCTATTCCCTGTTAAGCTGTTCCCTAAAATTCAAAACTTCTGAATCTTGCCAATTTAATTGACTATATATCAGACAAAAGTCGCAGTTTATTTTATTCCTATTTTTCTTGTGTTTACTGCGGATTTATTCTTTTCTATTTAATATAAACTTTTCGGAGTATCTAATTTTTAGTAATTATTATTCGATCTCCAACCTTCAAACCTAATTCCGTGATACGTCCTCCCCGCACTTCAATAACTCGATCGACTGGTACACCAGATCCATACAAAGGGCAAGGATCGGCTAAACAAGGAGGAACATCAAGAGCGATCGCCTTAACTAGACCAGACCGAATAAATATCATATCAAGAGATATTTTGCAATTTTTCATCCAGAAGTTAACCTTCCGAGGTGGGTCAAAAGAGAATAGCATTCCCCGATCGTCAGCTAGTTCAGTTCTGTACATCAGACCCATTGCTTGCTCTTTAGGAGTTTTCGCCACCTCCAAATTAATTATTTGACCAGATATTTGAGCTTGAGCCGTAATTGGCAATACCTGGCCTTGCTGAGATACCTGAAAATTTGATGGGTGTTGAACTTGTGTTTGAATACTAATAGCCTGTGAAATTTTAACAAATGTTATTTGTAGTAAACAACCAACCAAAAACAGAATTATTCCAGACTTAAATAGACCAAACTTACCCATAACAGAATCTCAAATTTTCTAATAACTTCTAGTTACCGAATAACAAAGGTTTAAAGCCTCTCCTTTAAAGGAGAAACAAGAAAAAATTTTCCCTAGCGCATCAATGCTCTTGCTTTTAGGGAGAGGTAATTATCAATTATCAATTATCAATTATCAATTATTGAAATATCATTCTAAGTTTCTCTCAGAACATACCCAATACCACGGACAGTCTGAATTAATCTCTTCTCACCTTCTCGCTCAATTTTCAGCCGTAAATATCTAATATACACCTCAATTACATTAGACTCACCTAAAAAATTATAACCCCAAACATTTTCCAAAATCTGTTCACGACTCAAGACTTCGCGAGGATGCTCCATTAAAAACTTTAACAGCTCAAATTCTTTCATAGTCAACTCAATACTACGACCATGACAAAAGACCCGCCGACCACCCAAGTCCAAAACTAAATTCCCAAATCTCAACTGGTCTTTGTCTAACGTACTAGGTTGCAAATAAAAGCTAATTAATTCTAAAAAGTCATCACTCCGATAAGGCTTGAGAAAATAATCATCAGCTCCAGACTCTAGACAAGCAACACGATCTTCAACTTGGTCGCGAGCCATCAAAAGTAACATGGGCATCTTATTACCCATTTTCCTCAGATTACTGCACAACGATAGTCCAGATTCCCCAGCCAACATTCTATCAATCACAATTAGAGCAGGTTGAAGCTCCATAGCTCTATGAAGACCTAAACTAGAGTTAGCAGCAACAATTGGATGATAGCCGGACTCTTTTAAGTCCAGGCTCACATATTGGGCTAGAATTTCATCAGTCTCTATTATTAAGACAGAACGATTTTGGTCAACAGTTAGGGTACTCATACTAAGACTCACTTATATTAGATTTAGGTTACTCGATATAATCCTGATTTTTTTAGCATATTTAAGTTAGTCTAGCACTGAGAATTGTTACAAAAAATGAGAGAAAGGTGTTGTTAAACCAGGGATGAAAACCAGCAAGCAGCAGATTAAAATCCTACCTTTACTGAAGAATTGGGTTTAAAACCTTCCTCTTAAACCCAGGTGCAAAGATGTTTCAAAATCAAGCAAAGTTGTATAAATTGATGATAGGGAGATGGGGTTAGGGGGAAATAATCTTGAAGTCAGGCAAAAAAGCTGAAAATTTGGTTAAAGAATGAGGATTTTATTATTTAAACAAGTTGAATTGCCTAAGCTCCCTATCATGTATGTGAGTACTTAAAAACAATTCTGGACTTTATTTAATTCTCATTCCTAAATTACTGTAACTACTTTAAGGCAATATTTGAGGACAATCAGATATTATAGGCCAAGAGAAAGCAAAAGACGATTAAGTAAAGCTAAAATTAAGACTATGAGCTGGACATTTTCCCTATCTTCTTCTATCTCTGAATTAGTCTTAACCAAGAATGAAACAGCCCTACCTTTGAAAGTGGGGATTTTGTGTTATACTCAAAAAAGTGCAAAGGTATTCAACTTCTATAAAAACTTAGTTATTTAACTGATATATGATACCTTGAAAACTAGAGTTATAGGTTTTTCCACAGAAATGCTGGTGCATATAAAAACTCTAAGCATCAACTACACAGTACCAGAGAAACCAAGTTTTTTGCAGGTTTTGAACTTTACCGGAAAGTATATCAATTTAAGGCAGTTCCACAGAAGTTGGCTTGGCAATATGTGGTAGTCCCCATCCCAGTTTCTCCCGGAGAATATGAAAAAACTCCGGTGGTTTGAGTCGAATAAAACGTGCTTTATACTTTGATTGTTTCACCCGTACCTTATCCTCCGGCAGAACGTAACATCCTCCATTACCATCTACAACCATCATCAGACGATTTGGACTTGCTGGAAAAACAGTTACTAGCTCAGTATCAGCAAAAACCAAAGCACGGGATGCAAGAGAATGGGGACAAATAGGTGAGAGCTGTAAAACTGAAACTCCTGGAGTTACAACAGGACCACCTGCAGATAAAGAATAAGCAGTAGAACCAGTCGGAGTAGAAATAATAATACCGTCAGCAGCAATATCTATAGGAGCGTGCCTACCAATTTTAATTTCAAAATGGCACATACAAGTCATCGGTTCCCGATGCAAAACCATTTCATTTAAACAAAGAGCTTCCCACAATAACTCATCATTTCGGAACAGACGTACTTCTAGCATAGTCCGTTCTTCTATTTCATAGTTTCCTGCTAGAATCTGTTCAATAGCTGGGTATAACTGATTGACAAAAGTTTCAGTCAAGAAACCCATATGACCTGTATTGACAGTTAAAAGTGGAATATGGGAAGGTGCTGCTTGACGAAATGCAGATAGAACAGTACCATCTCCTCCCAAGACAATGGCAAATTTCATATCATTTGTAAAGCCAGAAGGAACTAGCTGGTCTATCGGAGTATGACATACAGGACGTTCTAGATGAGGAGAACCTAAAATTCCCTCCGCCCCAATGGTGACATGAACATCATAGCCATCAGCATTTAGCTTGTCTTTTAATTCATTAGTTATGCGACAAGCTATGGGTTTAGTATCGTTATAAATGATTCCTATTTTTGACACTCGAAAAAATCTAGTTCAGGGTGGTTATAGTTCATAACAATATAGTCACATAAGACATATCCTTATTTTGCCAGTTTTACCCTGACTGGGTGAACTACAACACCACGCCAGTTGATTCAAGTCGGGAGACCCGCCCAACTCACTGGCTCCTCTATCCCATGGTCAAAGACAAAAGGGAGCTGCTTTTTCTTTTCCTCTTTGCATGATTATCTCCCTGATTCAATTTCTGCTTGGGACTTACTGACAGAGGCTTGAACGTAGGTTCTTATGTGTCTAGAGGTAGCGTGTCAGCCCAGGAATTTCACCCTATTGAAATCAGAGCGCTGACTCTTGAGGCCATTTGATGTTCTATATATTACCGACAAAGTTAGATTATCTCAATGTTTGCCCAAATTTATGGAGACAAAAGACTATATTTAACTATATATGACTATATTTATGTACAACGTTTATTATACCGTTTCACAGAAGTCAAAAGTCAGATATTATAGAATCAGAACTTTGACGCTCAAGTAATTTCAGGAAATTATTTCACATATTATAGTTTGTATAGTTTGAAACTATTTGTGACATCTTTAAATTTAATTGGTGTTAGAAGCTTTAGAAAAAGAAAGGTTTATTTTTAGCGGTTGTTTTTCCTGATTTGGCTTGCTCGTATTCTATTTCCTTCAATTTTTTCATAATTCGACTATAGTATTCTTGTAGATAAGACTCTAGGGTAGTTATTTCTTCAGGATTAATACCAAATACAGGATAAACATCATCCATTGAAGCTGTTAAAGGCTGACCACTAGCTAATACTTCTGCAAAAGCTAGCCTATCTGCCACATTCCAACCCCATTGAAATGACCTGGTAAACTGACGGAATATACGCAATAAGTTAATGTTAGTGCGAGTTACTTTGGCCTTTTCTCCCGAAAGTCGTTCACACATCCGAATAATTTCATTGGCATCCCAAGCACGAGGTCCTACTACTGGAAAGCTTTTATTTTCTGTTTCAGGAACTGAAAGAGAGCGGACTGCAAATTTAGCAATATCTTGAGTATCCATATATGCAATAGCTGTTCCTTGACCAGGTACCCAGACTGCTTGCTTATCTAAAATTGGTACTGCATATTGACCTATTAATCCTTGTAAAAAGCCACAGGGTTTTAATATTGTGTATTTTAAGCCAGATTCAGCAATAAAAAGTTCTGTACATCGCTTAATTTCTAGAAGAGGAACTTGGGGGTATTTTTCTGCATTTAAAAAGGAGAAAAATATGAAACGTTCTACACCTTGAGCTACTAGAGCTTGAATTAGTGAGACTTTTCCTTCCCAGTCTACCTGTTTAATACTCAGAGAGTCTGTTGGTCTTGAAGTTGAAGCATCTATTACTGCATCAACTCCTTCCAAAGCTGGTATCAAAGTTTTAGGCTTGCAGAGATTTCCTCCTATTAGTTCGGCTCCCCACTCTTTCAAGAAGGATGCTCTACTATAACTTCTGATTAAACAGCGTACTTCATAACCTTCATCTAGGGCGCGACGTACTATTTGTCTACCAAGAGTACCAGTAGCCCCTAAAATTAATAGTTTCATAAAAGTTTTGTTACTTATATTAAAGAGTCATTCATCACTTTAGCAAGTTTATCTCATTTTTTTACAAAACTTAATATTTTGAGTGATATTTATATCTTTAATTTTTTTGTAGTAGTGCCGTGTCAAGCCTTAAATATTACTTTGGGAAAATGGTAGGATACTAATTTTTCAAAGCTTTTAGTCAAAAATCTATTCCACTACTTTAAGCTTGACGCGCCAGTAGACTGACACACCTTCAAATGGTGCGTTAGAAAAAAATGGTCAAACTTTGCCATAACAAGAATTATACAAAAAAAGCACTGGGAAGATGGGGAGATGGGGAGTAGCACATTTTTTTGTATTTCATATCAATATTCTCTGACGACAAAGAATGAGCCCAGCCCTACTCCCCCACTCCTTAAAAAGACTTTTTCCGCAAACTCTAATTACTCGCCACCTTGTAATTTAAGTAAGAGGAAACCTCCTGCTAAACCAATCAAGATTACCGAAAAAGACAAAATTGCTGCATTGAAAATCTCACCACTCATGTTCTTAAAATACTCCTATACATTTTGTATCTGTATTTTAAGCCATGATGAAGACACCTGTAAGTAAAATAAAAAAGACAATTCCTCGTTTAGCATTGACAATGGGAGACCCTGGAGGTATAGGGCCAGAAGTAGTTCTGAAGGCTTTAGCAGATCCGAGGGTGACAGAAAGTTGTGATTTGACAATAGTTGGCAGTCGTAAAATTTTGGAACAAACCTATCAACAACTATCTCTGGAAAAGCTTGTTCATTGGGAAAGTTTAAAAATTTTAGATGTAGAATTTGATGGAAAATTAGAAGATATTTGTTTGGGTATAGGTAATGCTGCGAGTGGAGAAGCAAGTTTTTGTTACATGGAGAAGGGGATTGCCCAGACTCTAGCTGGAGAGTTTCAAGGTATTGTCACTGCTCCTATTTCCAAGACTTGCTGGCAGATGGCTGGTCATAAATATCCTGGTCAAACGGAACTTTTAGCAGAAAAAGCAGGAGTCAAAAAGTTTGGAATGTTATTTGTTGCCCGTTCGCCCCACAGTAATTTTGTACTTCGTTCCCTTTTAGCTACCACACATATACCATTAAGTCAAGTACAAATGGCTTTAACACCAGAGTTAATGAGTTGGAAATTAGAATTACTGGTGGAAAGTTTACACAAGGATTTTGGCATTTCTAGACCAAAAATTGCTGTTGCTGGTTTAAATCCTCACAGTGGAGAAAATGGGCAATTAGGAACGGAAGAAATAGATTGGTTAATTCCTTGGTTGGAGAAAGAAAGCGATCGCCGACCGAATATACAGCTTGATGGACCAATACCACCGGATACGATGTGGGTTAAACCTGGTCAAGCTTGGTTAGGTTTACCAGCAAAGACTTACGATGCTTACTTAGCACTGTACCATGACCAAGGTTTAATTCCGGTAAAACTAATGGCTTTTGATTTAGCTGTTAATACTACGATTGGTTTACCATTTATTAGGACTTCTCCGGATCATGGTACGGCATTTGATATAGCAGGTCAAGGTATTGCTGATGCTACGAGTATGAAAGCAGCAATACAGTTAGGGAAAGAGTTAATTTTACAAAGAATTTAAGTGGGTATATCTAATACCATTAATACCATTTATCAAAAACTTTTCTACATTTTATTGAGTAGGGGACCCACCCCTAACCCCTCCCAGGAGGCTAGGGACGTTGCATGAAACCTCCGAGAGCGAGAAGTAAACATAAGAATAATTCACATTAAATTTGCTCAAATTACCAAAAAAATTATTTGGCTTGTGTTAATTACTTAATAACTGAAGTATTACCTAAATATAGCATTATTTTGGGGAATTGGTATAAATTAAATGTTGAAAAAAATTGTAGGGGAGGCTTTAACTAAAAGGCTTGGTATAAAGGCAATGTAGTTGATTAAACTTGCTCTACCTTAAGGGGTGACAGTAGCTCAAAACTATTTTTGGATAGGGGTTAGGACTAAAATATGTATGTTAAAAATCAAACTTATTTAAGTTTTTTCCAGCAATGTTAAACTTTAGTAATAAACAAAAGTATTCAGTTTATTGGATAACCCATAACTCTCAATTCAAGATAAATATAGAAGAATATGTAGGCTTTAGTGAAAATGTTGAAAAAAGAATCATAAATCACATAGTAAATGCCATAAATAAAAATCAAAAAGCACCACTATACGAAGGTATTATAAAAGAAGGATTTAAAAATTTTTCATATCTAATAGTTGAAACAGGTTTAGATGAACTAAGTGCCTACAATCTAGATTTAAGTTTAAGAACCCATGAAAGAATAGGGCCTAATCGAAATCCAGGGGGTCATATTATTAGTCTATTTTTATGCTATCCTCTCTATATTAAAGATAGTTTCAAGTTAGAAAAAAAATTTAAAAAAACAGAGAAATATATTAAATCCAAAAAGATCAATTTATATAAATGGTTTTACAGAAGGTAGTAGTTATTTAAGATGTTGATGAATTTATTACTCCCACGAAATGCTAACCCATGAAACTTTTTCACACAGTTACTTTGTCATTTTGCTTTCCATAATAATGGCTAAATAATCTTGATAAATATAAGAGTCTGCTCTTCCATGTTCGTCCTCAAAAGTAATTCCTAATTTATCTTTCTTGAAAGTGTACCTTAACCAACATTTTTGATCCCAAAATCTATTGTTAAAATCCAATCTAACGGAGATGAAAAATGAAAATCACCAGGTTTATGAAAAGTACGCTTTAAATTAAAATTTAATCCATCAATTTTAATTTCCCAATCTATTAAAATGTCTCAATAGTTGAAATTATCTTCTGAATCAACTATAAATCCAGAATACTTGCTGTTAACATGGTTGTTATTTCTATGAAAATCACTAATTTTAATTTGGGTCAAAATACCATGAAATTCTAATATCTTGATAGTTTTTTTCATAAGTAAATTTTGTCGTCAATTATGACTATTTTATTGAATCTCTAACCTATAAGTACTATAGTTTCTCACTCTTGAGAAATCCCCTCTCTCAGAACTTAGAACTCAGAGATTACTTCTGAGTGAATTTTTTCTACGTTCATCCTTCCCTACGGGATGCTACGCAAAGATTCGCTACAATTTAGTAATGTTCACCGCCTTTGCTTCAAGTGCTATACCTTATGAAACCTAATATATACACTTTGGCACTGAAAATTTTCTCTGTATAGATTCAACGCCATTTTATGACTGCCTTTGAGTCCCATCAATATGAAATTGCGAATAGCTTGCGTTACTTTAATTTGGGAGCAAGTGGCCGAGATAATATACTTGTTCCCACAGTAGTTGACTTAGTGAATCTATAATCTAAAATAGAAAATATACAAATAGCTAGTATAAAGAAGCCGATAAATTTTATTTTTAGGTAAAAATACTTGCTAATCAAATTTTGTTTCAGCTCATATTCTAGGAAAAAAATTAGGAAATATAGGAAAAAATTAATACCTAAAAATATACCTATTAAAGTATGAGCTAGAAAAAAATTAAATGCTTAAAAACTCAAAAATTATCTTAGATAACCTAGAAGAAAATGTCCTTTTCTATGCAGGGAAAAATGGATTATGAAACTTTAGGGAAAACAGGAGGAATTAGCACAACTCCTGGAACACCACAATGGGCACTTGCGATTAAGTTAAAACTACAATCTGTTCTGAAAAAAAGTATAGTTGCTAATCCAGAACAATTAAAAGCATGGCGTGAATTAATGAAACAACCAGTAGCTTATCAACAATTACTTGATGAGCAAGGAAAATCATTTAATAGCTATGAAGAATTATGTCATGCTCAACCACCTTATGGATTAGGTTGTGAACCAAAAGAAATTGAAGAATTAATTAGATCCCTAGAATCAACTGAAACAAAAAAAGTTGAGATACCAGAAGAACCACTTAAAGATTTAGGAAATCCATCAAATTATTTTCATAAATTCGCAAAACTTGTGGAAGCTTGCCCAGATAATCAAGTTTTAAACGCATCTAAAATAGGAGAAATCTTAGATTATGCTCATAGCACTGCTCAACTATGGAGAAAACGATGGGAACATTTGGGATGGTTGGAACAATCAAAAAAAAGTGGGAGAGGTTTTTACCAAATTACTGAATCAGGAAGAATTGCGGTGAAAAATTGGTTGGAACAACAACCAGAAGGTAAGTTAAATAAAGAATTATGGGTAGTAGTTCCTAAGAATTCTCAAAAGGCAGCAGAAAAGTTAATTAAGTCATTTGAAGCTGAAGATTTAAGAGAGATTTACAAACTAATTGGAGAATCTTTTAGTCAAGAATTAACTGTATTTCATGGAGATATGGAATGAAGATTTGTCTGTAGCTATTCTATGATCGGCTTTACCTGATTCAGAGGAGGGAGTAGGGAGTAGGGAGTAGGGTTATTAGGTATAAGATATCTTCGCTCTTTTTCTAGAATCGTTCAAAAGATTGCTGAACCTTATTGATTACTTAATAACTGAAGTGTTGAGGAAGTATAACATTATTTTTGGGAATTGGTATTAGTTGTAAAAGATTTCAATTTTATCAATGTTATAGCACTTTTTTTGTAGTGCTATAGTGGCAAAAGATAAATTTTGACTTCTATATAATTTGATGGTGACAACAAATATTATCTAGAGAATATCCAAGTGTTAAAGGTACTCCTAACCTGTATTTTGACTAATTAATTTTAATACTAATAACAATAACTGTAAGAATTACTTTTAACTTAGGGATTTTGAGTAAACTAAGTTATTTTATAGTTAAATAATTTCAAATAAAAATTGAGCTTATTCAAAAAAATATTCATCAGAATGAGTCGTCTCTGATAAAATTGAAAATTTAGGTTGATTGTTAGTTGATAAGCTGTGGAGATAGTCTATGTCACAGTTATAAATCTATTTTGTTTAATTCAGCAACATGACTATTTTATGAATTTTAACTACAGAATTTTCGCAAGTTTTAAATATATTGATTAATCAAATTAATAAGAGGGAATAATGACAGAAATTTCGACAGAACAAATGCTTTATTTGCTTTATACGTTTGCCTATTCAACAGAGGGAACAGTAACTAGAAGTGATGTTAAAACCTACATTCCGCACGACAAAATGTAGCATGAAAAACGGAGACAGGAG
>NZ_JBNHEP010000033.1:0-5115 GCF_050015995.1 Dapis brunnea BLCC-M229
CATTATCCATTATCCATTATCCATTATCCATTATCCATTATCCATTATCCATTATATTTATAGTTCTAAACCGCCTTTTTGTAATTTTTTAAACGGATCGATAATAAAGTCAATTACTCGACGCTGACGCACAATAACTTCAGCAGTTGCAGTGTCTCCAGGACGCAGAACAATACATTCATTTTTTGTGGGAATGCAACCTTGTTCTAACTCAATTTCTAACTCATAAGTCGCTACAGGACCTTGATTAGTTTCTTGAATTTCAGAAGTAGGAGAAATCTTTTCCAGACTTGCTTCTACAATACCATAATCCTGGAAAGGATAGGCATCAAATTTTAATTTAACAGCCATTCCTTCCCGCAGAGAACCACTTTCTCCAGTTGCCATTTCTGCCTTTAATAACAAAAAAGAATTTTTAGGAGCAATTTCTACAACCATCTCTCCTTGTTGTACCACATCTCCCACTTTATCTACGGGTAGATTAAAAATTGTACCATGAGATTTAGCTTTAACTGTTCGCTTTTCTAAGTCAAAATTTAAAGATTCAATTTCTTTCTCAGTTTGAGCAATTTCTGAGGTTAAACCTGTTTTTTGAGTATCCATATTCTTGAGTTGTTCTTTGATTTTTGAGATAGCAATTTCACCTGCATGAATAATAGTTTGATAATTATTTTCTTGTTCTCCCAGACGTAATTCTGCTTGCTCAATTTCTGATGCAGCTTGATGAATAATTCGTTCATAACTACTTTTTTGTTCTGCTAAACGTAATTCAGCTTGTTCGATATCTGATTTAGATTGATGCAGGATTCGATTATAACTACCTTGCTGTTCTGTTAGGCGTAATTCGGCTTGTTTAATATCGGCTGCTGCTTGATGAATTACCCGCTCGTAATTTTCTTCCTGTTCTTGTAAACGCAATTTTGCTTGTTCTAAATCTGCTTGAGATTGTTCTAATAATCTTTGTCTTTCTTCTGATACATCCTCATATTCAACTACCTGAATTTCAGTTACTACACCTTCTCGCCAAAGACTACGATATCTATTTACTTCTCGCAGGGATTTTTGCCACCTAATTTCTGCTAATTCTAAGGCAGTTTTTGTATCTTGTAAACGTTGTTTTCCTTGACTGACTTGAGCAAGTTTTTCTTCTTGTTGTAAATTAAAACTGCTGTTTAAATCAGCAAGATTTTGTTGGGCTTGATGAACTTGAGCTAATTTTTCTTCTTGTTGTAAGCTTGATGTTCTATTTAAAGCATCAAGGTTTTGTTGGGCTTGATGAACTTGAGATAATTTTTCTTCTTTCTGAATATTATATACAGTTTTTAGAGACTGTAAATTCCGTTTCGCTTGCTCGATTTGAGCTAACTTTTCTAACTTTTGAGATTGATTTTGCCGTTGCTGAGTCTGAAGTTCTATTTCTAATTGACCTTTCTGTTTTTCTAATTGTGTCAGGCGATTATTTTGGCCTTCTAATTTAATCTGAAGTTGCTGCAGTCTATCTTGAATTTGTCTGGAGTCAAACTCAATTAAAATATCTCCTGCTTTAACTGTATCTCCTTCTTCAATATGAACTTTTTTGACTGTCTCTGCAAAATCAACTTCCTGTTTTAAAGTACCTTTTTGTGGTTCTAATCTACCTCTAGCAATACCAGTTTCATCTACTTTTGCCAGCATCGACCAAGGCAATACAATTGTCACAAACAACACGAGAAAATATAGTAGTCCTCTCGTCCATCTTTGAGGTAAAGCATCTAGCAATTCTTTAGTAGCATAAGACCAATCTGCACTAGATTTTTCTGTATTTTCAGTTAATAAAGTTTGGGTAGGAGGACGATAATTAAGAGTATTTTTATCTAATGTAACTAGGTCAGTATCTAATTGTTTATGACCGTTAGATTCGATTTTTTCTGGTGAATTTAGTTGAGGCATAATTTAATTTATTCCTTAAATAGATTATTTTTTTATAGATAAGATAAATCTATTTTGCAAGGGGAGTCTGGCTCTCCAGCTACCGAAGAATCTAACTTTGATAGACTACTAAAATCAAACTAATTCAAAACAAAAAAGCAGTTAGCTAAATACTAATAACTAATAACTAATATCATGTACGGTTCCCAACAAATCAGATAATTAGCGATAGTAAATCCTTTGTTTGTAGTTTGAATCTCGCCCTAGGATAAATATTTGACTTGCCCAAGCCCAACTACAAGCATAATTTTCCTGTAAAACCATGAAAATTAATCAGGTATAAAGCCTATCCATTCATGGATAATATCATGTTCGGTTGAATACTTATAATTAGGCTCTTTTGTTGGGCTTTAGAAATGGATAGACATTTAGCTGGTTCAAGCACAACTACAAACTAATACTTTTTTATAATTGATTCTCCGAACATAATATAAAAAATCAGAAAAATTCCTTTTAACCTAATTCTCTTGTGTATAAGAATAGCTAATTATTGATTTTTGAATGAACATGATATAAGCTAATACTTTAAGCAGCTACACTCAATTGTTGCTGATTCAAATAATAGTAATGACCTCGTTTTGCCATTAACTCTTCATGTTTCCCTTGCTCAATTAACACCCCTTTATCTAATACTAAAATTAAATCCGCTTGACGCACGGTAGATAAACGGTGAGCAATAATTAATGTAGTTCTATCTTGAAGTATTTTATTAAAATTTGTCTGAATAATTCGCTCTGACTCAGCATCTAAATGAGAGGTAGCTTCATCTAATACTAATAATTGAGGATTTCCCAACAAAGCACGAGCGATCGCTAATCTTTGTCTTTGACCCCCAGACAACATTCCACCCCCTTCGCCAATTTGAGTTTCATAACCCATCGGTAACTTTTTAATAAAATCATCTGCTCCAGCTAATTTTGCTGCTTGCATAATTTCTGTCAAAGTAGCTGAGGGGTGAGCAATACTCAAGTTTTCTCGAATAGTACCGCCAAATAAAAACGTATCCTGGTCAACTACGCCAATATGCTGACGCAGGGATGATAATGATAAAGTTGTTATATCCTGACCGTCAATCAAAATTTTGCCATCGGTAGGAGGATAAAGCCCCAATACCAACTTAGAAATAGTCGTTTTTCCCGAACCACTGCGCCCAACCAATGCTACAGTTTGCCCTGGTTCGACCTCAAAACTGAGATTTTCCAAAACATTGATATCGCTCTCGGGATGATAACGGAAAGTCACATTATCAAACCGAATATGACCGCGCAACCCAATAACCGACTGTCGGGCTTGATGTTGCAAATCTTCCTCTGGGTCAGTATCAATGACATCGTTGATTCTTTCTATAGCGATAATGACTTCCTGCACCTGATTCCAGAGTACGGTCAATCGCTGGAAGGGAGTAATTACATGACCTATCAACATATTAAAAGCAACTAACTGCCCAATAGTCAATTCTCCCTGAATTACTAACCACGCGCCAAACCAAAGTAAACCTGTAGTCACCAAAGATTCTATCCCAGAACTAAATATTTGCAGTCGGTTACCAATAATTTGCCCAGAAAAGTTTTTTCTTACAGACTTATTCAGAAATTCTTCCCACCGCCAGCGCACTGTTTGCTCAACTGCCATTGACTTAACAGTACGGACACCGGAAAGGGATTCAATTAAATAACTATTCTCCTCTGCTAATGCACCAAAAATTTCCCTAGAGATTTTGCGTAAGAAGGGAGTAGCAATTAGGGCTAACAATACAAACGGTGGTATAATAACTAACGCCAGTAAAGCCATTTTCCAACTATACCAAAACATTAGCCCTACATAAATAAAGACTGTCAACAAATCTAGTAAAATTGACAGTGCTTCTCCAGTTAAAAATCTTTGAATTTTCTGGTTTTCCTGAACGCGAGAAATAATATCCCCCACATAACGAGACTCAAAAAAGTTCAAAGGTAAGCGGAATGTATGACGAATAAATCCGACAATTAATGCAACATGAACTTTATTCGCTGTATGGTCAAGCAGATATTGGCGTAACCCCCTCATCGCAACTCGGAACAGACCAAAAATAATCAAACCTAAACCTACAGCAGTTAAAGTTATGGTGCTACCCTGCACTACCACCCGGTCTAACAATAGTTGAGTAAATAAAGGTGTAATCAATCCAAAAATTTGAATAATTACAGAAGCAATAAATACTTCTAATAATACCCCCCCATGAGGTTTGATTAATTCAAAAAACTGCCAGAATGGAGTAACCGTTTCTTTAGCTTCTTTGATTAAAGCAGTGGGTTGGAGGAGCAAAGCATAACCTGTCCAACTATCTTTAAATTCTCTGTGGGTCAGGGTGCGTTGACCAATACCAGGGTCTGCTACAACAACATTCTTTTGGCCGACTTCATAGATTACGACATAATGCTTACCTTCCCAATGAACAATAGCAGGTAATTTTTGTTTGGCAAGTTGGTCAAGACTTGCTCTAACTGGTCTGGTGGCAAACCCGATACTTTCTGCTGCTGCTGATAACCCCCGCAATGAAGCACCATTACGGTCTACATTAGCAATATCTCGCACTCGGTTAACACTAAAACGCTTTCCCCAATAACGAGCAACCATAACTAAACTGGCAGCACCACAGTCTGAAGCACTTTGTTGAGCAAAAAATGGATAACGTCTGGTGATTCGCTGTAGTAGATGACCTACTCTTTGACTAGGGTTGGGAAAATAGGCTTTTCTAATCTTTTTGTGAGAAGTATCTCTATTTTGTCTATTCTCAAATTTGGCAGTAGTTGGGAAATTATCATTAGAGGTGGCAGATAATTGAGAAGTTTGCCCCAAAGGAATTGGTAGGTTATCTGATTTTACCTGTAGGGAATTTTGCTTTTGAGCAACTTCGTACAAATGTTCTCGAATTTGAGGATATTTTTCTATCAGTGGGGCGAGAGTTTTGCCCGACAAATAGCAAAGTTTCAGATTTACCGATGCTCTAGCTGAGTAGGGTAAAAAGTCCGCATTGGGAAATATAGTACATTCCCCAAATGTCGCTCCTCCATTCAAGGTGGTAATTAATTCACCACTATTATCTAGCAGTCTGAGAGACTGTTTGTAAAACAAATCTTAAGAAGACCCAGAGCTTTTAGCAGCAAG
>NZ_JBNHEP010000034.1:0-2675 GCF_050015995.1 Dapis brunnea BLCC-M229
GTGATTGACTCTTAACGAACAAATAATTTCTCACAGAGATTTTTTCTCCAGGGAAGACTTAACAGATTTTTGTCTAATTTTTCTGCCAATACTATGGATGACTAAAAGTAGAAGGATATTCAACTTTTCCTTTCTATTTTTGCGGAAAATTTGCCTGAAGTTTGAGCAGAAAATTTACCTCTGGTATGGCAAAAGGTGATTGACTCTTAACGAACAAATAATTTCTCACAGAGATTTTTTCTCCAGGGAAGACTTAGTAGAAGGATATTCAACCTTCCCTTTCTATTTTTTCTGAGAATTTGCCTGAAGTTTGAGCAGAAAATTTACCTCTGGTATGGCAAAAGGTGATTGGCTTTTCTCGAACAAATAATTCAGTACATAAATTTTTTCTCCAGGGAAAACTCAGCAGATTTTTGCCTAATTTTTCTGCCAATACTATAGATGACTAAAAGTGGAAGTCTATCAAATTTTCCCTTTCTATTTTTTCTGAGAATTTGCCAGAAGTTTGAGGATAAAATTTACCTCTGGTATGGCAAAAGGTGATTGGCTTTTCACGAACAGATAATTCAATACACAGAGATTTTTTCTCCAGGGAAAACTCAGGAGATTTTTGCCTAATTTTTCTGCCAATACTATGGATGACTAAAAGTGGAAGTCTATCAAATTTTCCCTTTCTATTTTTTCTGAGAATTTGCCAGAAGTTTGAGGATAAAATTTACCTCTGGTATGGCAAAAGGTGATTGGCTTTTCACGAACAGATAATTCAGTACATAGATTTTTTCTCCAGGGAACACTCAGCAGATTTTTGCCTAATTTTTCTGCCAATAGTATAGATGACTAAAAGTATTAATTTCCTCAAAAACTTGTAGATAAATCTTAACTTTGTTTGGATAACTTGTCGATGTTACCTAAATATTTTTCCTCAAATTTTTCCGGGATAAATTCCTGAGATATATACTCTCCATTAACCTCAATATTTTGATTATTTTTATGTTCAGCTTGTAGCTTTCTAATTAAATTTATTTCTGCCTGAAAATCAATATAGTGGGGTAATTTTAAATGCTGTACAAACCCTTGAGCTTCAACATTATCTGAGTGATACAAAACAAACTCTGGATCTTGAGCAGGTCCTTGTATTTCTTCTCCTAATTCTTGAGCTTGCATCGCCCGATCTACTAACGCCATCGACATTGCTTTACGTTCGTTATAGCCAAAAGTTAAACCATAACCACGGGTAAGTTGTGGGGGTGCTTCTTTACTACCTTTAAACATATTTACATTTTCTGCTTCAGTAATATTAATATCAGCGATCGCTACTTCAAAACCTAATTCTTCTGGAAAAATAAGCACTTCAACTTCTCCCATTTTAATTTCTCCAGCAAAGGGATGGGTACGACCATAACCTCTCTGAGTTGAATATCCTAAACTAAGCAAAAAACCTTCATCTGCACGAGCTAAATTTTGTAATCTTGCATCTCTTTCTGCGGGTAATTTGAGTGGTTGCCGAGTTAAGTCAAATGGTTGTTTATTATCCTCTGTTTTTTCTTGACAAACTAACCCTTCTTTTTCCAAAGTAGTCATTACTCTGGGGAAATTTTCTTCTATGTTTAAATTTTTGCTTTTAGATGAGGTAGGTGTATTACCTTCCGCAGCTAATTTAAAGTCTAATAGGCGATGAATATAATCAAAAGTTGGTCCTAAATATTGACCTCCGGGAACATCTTTAAAGATAGCAGAAATTCTCCGTTGAATCTTCATTTTCGTTGTATCTAAAGGCTGACTATAATAAAGTCTTGGTAAAGTAGTTCGATATGCTCTTAATAGAAATATTGCCTCTACTAGATCGCCCCAAGATTGTTTAATTGCTAAGGCAGCTAAGTCTGGGTCATACAAACTTCCTTCACACATTACTCGGTTAACTGCAAGGGTAAGTTGTTGTTTAATTTGCTCTAAATTTAATTCAGGAATATTCTGGTTGCCTCGCCTTAATTCTTGCAGTAGTATTTCGGCATTTTTAATTGCTTCTTCTCCGCCTTTTACTGCTACATAAGCCATGTTTTTTTACCTCAGATTTTTCTTTTACTGTAAGCATTTCCTGCGGAATGCTGCGCAAACAGCTATTGGCTAGTTAGCTCTCAGCTATGATAGAAATCAAGTAACTATGTAATATTAACAGGACTTAGGCAAACCAACCAATTATGAAGCACCTACTCATCCTCTATGAGTAGTGGAATTTTTCTACTATTGCGTATAGAGCAATAATAATTTCATTTTCTCAAGCGCCTGCCAGATGTAGATGAGTAGTGGAATTTTTCTACTATTGCGTATAGAGCAATAATAATTTCATTTTCTCAAGCGCCTGCCAGATGTAGATGAGTAGTGGAATTTTTCTACTATTGCGTATAGAGCAATAATAATTTCATTTTCTCAAGCGCCTGCCAGATGTAGATGAGTAGTGGAATTTTTCTACTATTGCGTATAGAGCAATAATAATTTCATTTTCTCAAGCGCCTGCCAGATGTAGATGAGTAGTGGAATTTTTCTACTATTGCGTATAGAGCAATAATAATTTCATTTTCTCAAGCGCCTGCCAGATGTAGATGAGTAGTGGAATTTTTCTACTATTGCGTATAGAGCAATAATAATTTCATTTTCTCAAGCGCCTGCCAGATGTA
>NZ_JBNHEP010000034.1:2775-27266 GCF_050015995.1 Dapis brunnea BLCC-M229
ATAATAATTTCATTTTCTCAAGCGCCTGCCAGATGTAGATGAGTAGTGGAATTTTCTGACTATTGCGTATAGAGCAATAATAATTTCATTTTCTCAAGCGCCTGCCAGATGTAGATGAGTAGTGGAATTTTCTGACTATTGCGTATAGAGCAATAATAATTTCATTTTCTCAAGCGCCTGCCAGATGTAGATGAGTAGTGGAATTTTCTGACTATTGCGTATAGAGCAATAATAATTTCATTTTCTCAAGCGCCTGCCAGATGTAGATGAGTAGTGGAATTTTCTGACTATTGCGTATAGAGCAATAATAATTTCATTCTACTAAAATCTATCTACCACTTATCACCTTCAATATTTTGAAATTTTTGTTGTTCTCGGTAAACCAATTACTGTATTTTTAGCGAATAAAAATATATCTATTCCCAAAGGATAATTTTTAACATTAGTTTCCCATTCTGACCAGAAAAATTCTGGTAAACCAGAAATAGAGATTGTTGTTTCTCCTAAAATTCCTGGTCCTGTTAATATTACTTTTTCCCCCGATTCTAAATCTAATCCTTGCACAAATAAAGTAGTTGATTTTTCCGGTTCTTCTGCCGTTCCATGATCAAAATTTAAAAGGTTAGGAATAGCATTAATATTCTTAATTATCCCAAAATCCGCAATTTGAGAATTATCAGTAAAACTACAACCTGTATGAAACAATAACCAAGCTTTTACATCTTGCTCAAAATCTGAACTTAACCAAACTTTTGTTTCTAAATCTAACATTGTTAAACAGGCAGCAGCACAACCTATATTTAAGTCTGATGGTGGAGTTAAGTTGATATTAATTTGTTGTTGTTTTCCTGGATAAGATAAAGCATTGAGTAGCGCCCGAAAAGTTGTTTGAGAATCATCTACAATATCTGACAATCCTGGTAGTTTTGTAATCATAGAAAAATTTTTATAGTTGAGAGTAATGTCAGGAAAATATTTATTTGTCTCTAGTTTTATTTTACTAAGTAGTCGTGCTTTTAGGAATTTCCTAGTTGAGAGAGGAAACAGGGAAAACTTAACTGGGAATAGGGAGAAATAATTGATAATTTATCGATAAGATTGGAGATGTAGAATAAAATGTGTAATTAATTTTGCATAAGCACTTATTTAGTTATTTTACAACGAATAATTTTCTACTTTAACTGGCTTAATACTTTTAGTATTATACCAATTTCATAAAATGTTGCTACATTCAATTTTTGGTTTAGGTGGAACACAGAAAGAGAAATATCTTAATAGTTTTGTAGAATATTTTACTGTAACTATCTATACCTGAATTTGCTATTATACCATTTATCAAAAGTAATGATTTAGCATGAAAATTACTTTCTACTTTGGTATTTTTTCCGAACTCCCTAATACCTAATACTTACCACATAACATCTTTTTTGAGGATATATATAGCACTACGCAAATAGGGGAGCGATTACTTCTGACTTGTGCGTAGCGCTATAGCTTGCCATTAATGGGGTTTGCTATTAGGTGTTCAGTTTTCCCAAAAAGATTTGAGCTTGTATCTTGATTCTCATAAAAAAATCTCTATTTTAGAATGTAAGCATTCAGGTATTAGCGGTCAGCTCTGAGCTTTTTAATGAAAGATGTAGCTCAATAGACTATTAAGGTTAACTGGTTGACTTTTAGCAAAAAATTAGGTCTAAAACCTCCGATTTTATAGGGGATTAACAAAATCAACATCCATATTTCAATTCCAATAGTTTAGGCAGAGGTACTAATAATTGATAACTGAAATAACCCATACTTTTAATTCTTTAAAACCTCTCAATTTCTTTTGCCTCTTTTAAAGGTTAATGAAGCTGTTAACGAAGTTCCTCCGCAGGAGGCTAGCTAATAGCTGACGGCTGAATGCTTACTTTATAATTACTATTTTTGGTAGTTTTTTGACAATAAATATTTACTGTGAAGCTAGGGAATTATTTCACCTCAAACTACTTCATTTAACCTGTTTTAAAGGAACACTAAGTTATATTATGTCCGGATAATTAGTGATAAAAAAATTTTTGTTTGTAGTAGGGTTTCAGCCGGATAATAGATAGGGCTAGAGCAATACTACGAAGCTCTAATTATAACTATTCAACCGGACATGATATTACTGGCTGACTTGATTTTTTCTGAAAATCTTACTACTTGTAAACTACTATCCTATTTTTAATCAAAATAACACCTAATACCAAATTTCACAAAGGTTCTTAGTTGTGAATTTATCATTCTTACTAATAGGGCAAAACTTGATAGTAATATTTTAAAATTTGCATGAAATAAATGATCTAAATAGGGTTTGCTGAAAAAATTATGAGTCGTAAGAGTAGGAGTCAGGAGTCAGGAGTCAGGAGGAATGGGAATTATAGAGGAGGTAGGAGTCATAATTTTCCCTTGGTTTTTCTGCTGTTGTCTGCCTTTTATACTAAGTTTTTGAGCTTTATAAACCGAAAATGTGGTACTTTTTTAATCTAAAAAAGCCTAAAATCTTTATATGTCAATGCTTTTAGATTTATTCAGCCAGCCCTAAATAAAGTTTGTCAAAATAATTTGGTCGCACAACCCCGCCTTTGAAGGTTAAATATTTTTGAAGAGTTGCTCAAAATACTCGTTACAAAAACAACTTTTAACTTCTAATTTCTGACTTCATTCATCCCCTCTAGCAAGGGTAAAGAAATTAACTTTTGTAGCCTCTGTTTGACATTGTTGAGTTTCCATTTTGCGTTTGGCTTCTGCTTCAAGAAATTCAATAACTATAGACTGCACAAGATCATGCCATTCTGGAAGTTGCATCAAACCATCGCACAATGCAGCAAGTTCCGCATGACGATACGATCGCCCTGCCACATAACCAAAACCTATAACCTCTTCTATGTTTACAGTACAGCGAGTAATAGTCATCTCACCCAGATTAAAAACTTGTCCTGTACCTCCAGCACGACCTCGTACCATTGTCAGACCTATTTCTGGCGGTCTGATAAAACTGTATTCAGGCAAAGTCCCTATTTCTGCTACTTTTGTCTCTAACTGGTTTAAATTACTCTTGGCTAGGGTTGCCATCCACTTCTGTCGCATTTCTATTTGAATGTCCATATTCTACCATTAGGTCAACGTTGGATAATTGACCCATTCTCTCCATCTAAATCTAAATGGTATTTAATGTTACGATAAAGGAGTGGTTATACTGGAAACTTTTTCCTCATAATCCCCACCTACAGCATTTTAAATGAAAACTGTAGGTATCTGAGATTTTCCGATCATCCCCCCCTAACTGTATTTGAAATTAGGAATGTGGGTACTTTAGATTTTGAATTTTTGATTTATTTAGCAAGGTAAATTTATGCCATTTTCAATTGATACGGCCCGCAATATTTTCCCCAACACCTTATCTGCTGATGCAGTGCCAGCTACCATTGCCAGATTTAATCAGTTAAGTGCTGAAGACCAACTAGCTCTGATTTGGTTCGCCTACCTGGAAATGGGCAAAACAATTACAATTGCTGCTCCAGGAGCTGCCAATATGCAGCTTGCAGAAATAACGATGAATGAAATTAAGAAAATGAGTTTCCAGGAGCAAACCCAAGTAATGTGTGACTTGGCTAACCGCTCTGATACTCCAATTTGTCGTACTTATGCTACTTGGTCTCCAAACATTAAGTTGGGCTTTTGGTATCAGCTTGGAGAATGGATGAATCAAGGACTTGTTGCCCCTATTCCACAGGGATATCAACTTTCTGCTAATGCTTCTGCTGTATTAGGAACTATTCAAGGATTAGATTCTGGTCAGCAAATCACAGTTTTACGAAATTGTGTGGTTAATATGGGATTTGATGTCAAAAACTTAGGTAGCTATACCAGGGTGTCTGAGCCTGTTGTTGCACCAAAAGATATGGCGCAGCGAACTCAAGTAACTATTCAAGGTATTGATAATCCTACTATCTTGAATTATATGAATAACTTGAATGCCAATGACTTTAATGCACTGATTGAATTATTCACTCCTGATGGTGGACTTCAGCCTCCTTTCCGCAGACCAATTGTGGGTAAAGATGCCATTCTACGCTTTTTCCAAGAAGAATGTCAAAACCTCAAGTTAATCCCAGAGCAAGGAATTTCTGAACCTGCTGATGATGGTTATACCCAGATCAAAGTTACTGGTAAATGCCAAACTCCCTGGTTTGGTGGTGGTGTGGGTATGAATATTGCTTGGAGATTTTTGCTTAATCCAGAAGGTAAAATCTTCTTTGTAGCGATCGATTTATTGGCTTCTCCTAAAGAGTTGTTAAATTTGGCTCGATAGAAATCCGTTTTTGTAACATTTGAAGCTAATTTTAGCAAAGTTATTTAACCCTACGAAAACTAAAAATCAATAAATCTTCAAGAGCGCTCGTCAAACAGAGCGCTCTTTTGTTTGAAAATATAAAGGTCTATATGTTATGATTAATAATTACATAAAAAATCATAATCAAAATAGATTTTAACTAAAGATGATGCAACTTACCGAAACGGAATGGTCTACAACAGAAAAAAAGATCGCTCAAGCAGCTTTGGACAAAGCTAAGGAACGAGAAATTAATGCTTTAATTGCAACAGTGCGTCAACAGGCAAGTGGAATTCAAGAGTTTAATGAATTATGGCATCTGCATGATTTTCTCAGTGCGAGAAGATATGATTTAGATGGAAAGTACGACTCCAGAAATGCAACTGTAATTTTTTCTCTGGCTGGTTTAGTTAAAGAGGGATGGTTGAAGATTACTGAGCTAGAAGGCTTGGATCGAGAAAAGATTACAAAAGTATCTGCTATGACCCGGATGATCTAAATACTATTCCATCTAAAATTAAAATAATATAAATTAAGGGCGGGTGATGAAATGAGCTTTGCTCCTTTAGTCTAAACCTGTCCTTAGTTTTATAGTTATCAGACTATTTTTAGTCAAAAATAGAACAGTTTTACTCTGAGAAAAAATAAATATTATAAATTCTTCCCTCCTGACTCCTGACTCCTGACTCCTAAGAACAAACACACTGTAGAAATATTTTATGAAATTGGTATTAGAGTATCAAGGCTGACTATCTGGTAATAGTTTGGGTAAGACGCGATCGCAACAAAATAAAGTACCTGCTGCTACACATATTGGAATACCTAAAAAATTAACTATAGGAATAGTAATTAAGGCTTGACAAATTAACCCAAAAGTAGCACTTGCTGGAAAACTACGACGTACCACTGTTAACTTCTCTCGAAATTTTAATTTTCTTCTCTCCAAGGGTCCATCAAAAAAGTCAAGACAAACAATAGAAGTTGTTAAAGCTATGCCACCAATAGTTGCGATTAAAGAGCCTCCAGGAAAAAAGTTTAGCAGCAACATTGGCAACCCTATTCCCAGGAACAAAGCAATTTTTTTTAGCTCAAAAAGTATAGCTCGCCAAATATCTCTGATAGAGCCTAATAAGCCTGGAGGAGCTTCAGGCAATGTACCAGTTCTAATTTTTTCTAATTGTTCAGAAAGTTGACCATAAAAAGGTGAACCGAGAATCACTCCAAATTGTACTAACAAAAATCCAATTATGAGAAGTAATATGATAAATATGATGAATTCTATAAACCAATCTAAGATATTATCTAAATAACTTAAAAAATTTAACCAAGTTGGTAGTTCAGAAATCAGAGAATCAAAGCGCAAAGATAAACTATTAAAAATAGTCTCAGTCAAATTAATTCCCGGCAGAAGTAAACCAAGATAAAGAATAATTCCGACCACAATATTAATAAAAATCGGAACAATTATATAACCTATCAATCTGGGATTTTTGACAAATATCATGAGAGCACGAAAATGGTAAGTTGCACCTGCTAATAATCCTACAGGAGCTTCAAATATAGATAGTATTGATTTTGAATTTTGCTGTTTTACCATAAGTTCATAACTCCCCCGCTCCTCTACTCAAGAAAGTGTAGCAAACATTTATCAAACTTGGTATTATCCACAGAATTTTTTTGATAGTAACTACGGCATAAATATAGCAATTTTAACAATTAATAATGAACAATGGATAATGGATAAGTAGGTAGACAAAATTATTTGTGTATTTGCCGTTTACTTACTTATGAGCTTACCTCTTACTTATTGACTCTTGCCTACCACCGCCAAAATATTAAATTAATTCTCTCCAGATACTTAATTATTTTTGAGCATAATTATCAATTATCAATTATCCATGATCCATTGGTAATTAATTTTGCTTATAAAATTATCAAAGTAGAACAGAATTATATTTAATTAATCAACTTATGATTTTTAGTTTTAATCTAATACCAAATCCGATGAGCGAAAAGCTGATTAAAGATATCTATATTCTGCATTATCCTGTAATCAGCCTATACTACCAGATAAAGTCATGACTTGTTTCTATGTAGAATTTCTCAAGTTACTAATACCATTTCATACCAAATACGGTTATTAAAAGCACCTTTTTCAAAATCCTCTATAACCACCTCCCCATCTCCCCATCCCCCCATCCCTCATCTCCTCATCTCCCTAAAAGGATACTTTATAAACCGGATTTAGTATCACTTTAAGGATGTCACAAATAGTTTCAAAGTTATAATGTCAAATAATCCCTTAAAACTATTGTAACCTCAAAGTTTTCTGTCTATTAAATCTTAATTTTTGAATTTTGACTTTTAACTTTTGACTTCAGTGAAACGGTATAAGGTACATTTGTTTTTCTTATTTTCTACTCCCTACTCCTTACCGAAAAATCAAGGTATAAAGCCTCTCCATTCATAGATAAAAAGCGGTCTAGGGATGGATGGGTTACCTAACCATATCCTATCGACCAACAGAAGAAAAAAATTCCTTTTAGCCAATTCTTCTATTACAGAATAGGTAATTATTAATTATTAATTATTAATTGTTAATTATTGAATCCCTAGTTTACAATTGACAAACCCAGCCATAAGGGTCAGTAACTTTCCCAGTTTTAATATCTTCCAATTGTTGTAAAATTTTAGGAGCATATTTACGTTCAGAAACAGGAGGTAAAATCATATCTCTACCTTGATAATTAATAGTAGAAATATGAGCAATAGTAGCAGCAGTTCCCATGCCAAATGCTTCAGAAAGACTCCCCTCTTGATAAGCATCTGCGACTTCATCAATAGAAATTAATCTTTCCTCAACTTTAAAACCCATATCTCTAAATAAAGTTAATACACTATCTCTAGTAATTCCCGGCAATATAGTTCCCGTTAACTTAGGAGTAATAACGACATCATTAATAACGAAAGCCACATTCATTGTGCCACATTCTTCAATATATTTTTTCTCCTTCCCATCCAACCATAAGACATTATCATAACCCTGTTGTTTAGCTTCTTTATCTGCCAATAAACTACCACCATAATTACCAGCACATTTAGCTGCACCAGTTCCTCCTTCAGCAGCTCGGATATATTTATCAGTCACAATTAACTTTACAGGTTCAGAATAATAAGCACCTACCGGACAAGTAATAATAATAAATTTATAACTATTTGCTGGTTTGAGACCAACGGATTCATCTGTGGCAAAATAGATAGGTCGAATATATAATACACTACCTAATTGAGTAGGAATCCAATCAGGATCTAGTCTAATTAATTCTTTCAAACCATCCATAAAAATATCTTCAGGAATGGGTGGCATACATAATCGAAAAGCTGATTCATTAATCCGTTTATGATTAGCTTGGGGGCGAAAAAGTAAAGGATTTCCTGTAGGACTTCTATAAGCTTTTAAACCTTCAAAAACTGTCTGACCATAATGTAGTGCAGACATAGAAGGAGACATAGAAATATTACCATAAGGAATAATTTTTACCTCTTGCCAACTACCATCTAAGTATGTAGCAACCAACATATGGTCGCTAAATACTTTACCAAAGGGACTATTATTGATATCCTGTTCTTTAATCCGAGAGTGGCTAGTTTTTTCTATAGATATTTGAGAACTAACTATTTGCATTATTGTCTGACTCCAGAATAGTAACTACAATTTTTCTAGAATACCATTGATAACTTAGTAGTTACCAGTTATGAGAAAATTTACAGCTGTTTTCAGGTCAATGAACCACATAAAAAAAATGATAACCCTGTAGGGACGTTGCATGCAACGTCCCTATTGCTTTGGTCTACTAATCATGAAAAGCGCGATATAATACAAAAAATAACCATAAAATGTGGGGATGGGTTAATTTTAATTGATAATTAGCTTTGATCCAAATAAAATCAAATACCCATCCTCTTATCTAGTCTTGTGATGTCTAATTTATTTCCTTAACCTGTTTAAAGATGTTTAAAATTAGATGACAGTTGCTCAAGGTTGGCACGCACCCAGAGGTGTCATAAACTAGATAACGACTCCTAGAAATTCTAGGGAACTGGTCACATTATGGGCAATCTCGATGCCCCCTTTATATTGCGGAGCAATTAATGGTGGGTTTGTGACTCTAATGACCCAACTTCAGATTATTCATCATGCTTGGCAATAACCCAAATAGCATGAACAATGCCACCAATATAAAAACCAAAAATAGTTAGAAGAAGATTAATCCAAAAAGCACCGCCTAGACCAACAGTTAAGAAAACACCTAAAGGCGGTAAAAATATAGCAGCCAGAATTCGTAGTATAGTCATTTTAGTTACTCTTATAATTCCTAAACTATTGTTTTTTCAGAATATGGCAATAGCCACAAAGGTGAGGAATTATAGAATAAGCAAAACAAGTGAATATCAATAATTAACCTTCTTGCCTCTTTATTCCTCCCTCTTTATATAACTTCAACTCTTAGTAGAACCTTTACCGAAAAATTTAGGAGGTTTTGCTAAAGTATAAACCTCCGTTTCAGTGGCGATCGCCTCTCGCAGATGTTTCGGCACTTGTAACATTCCCAATAAAGTAGTCCCATCCAACATCCGAAACTCACCAGTAGTTTTTTCTGCCAAAAGTTTATCAATTTTTTCTGTATTAGGATAACTATCAATCATCTCCCTTGAACCCAGAACAAAACCCCAAGGTCGCCCATAAGTAGGGACATGACTACTATAGGATTGAACATAAGGAAATACCGCCTTCATTGTATTGACAATTCGAGCATGAAGTTTCATTTCTCCAGGGGAAACAGGACCAGCTTGAACAACAAAAAATCCTCCTGGGGTAAGTACCCGGAGAATTTTTTCAAAATAGTCCTTAGTAAATAATTGAAATGAGGGTCCCTCTTCAATAGGATCGGAAAGGTCAGAGATGACCACATCCCAACCTTCACCAGAGGTATCCAAAAATTCTAAAGCATCACCAATGACCAACTTGAGGCGAGGGTCATCAAAAGCATTCTTGTGCATTTCTGGCAAATACTGGCGACAAGCTTCTACAACTTCTCCATCAATATCAACCATGGCCACTTTTTCCACAGTTTGCCAACGTAAGACCTCCCGAACAGTAGCTCCTTCACCACCACCAAGAACAAGAACTGTGCGAGGAGATCCATGAAAAATCATAGGAGGATGTACTAGAGGTTCATGGTATAAAAATTCATCCCCTGTACAAGATTGCCATTTACCATCAAGAACCAGTGCTTTACCATAAATACCTGTTTCCACAATGTACATTTCTTGATAAGCAGTTTTCTTGTGGGCAAGAACCCGAGTAATACCATGAACATAAATATCCCAAGGTGTGATATACTCGCTGACCCACAAATCTGCACCAACTTCAGTACCAGCCATAAGACATACTCCTGAATGACATATTTATCTAAAATTATTGAGACAGAATGTATTTCTTAGCACAAAATGGTTTTCGATTCCAGGCAAATTAATATATAAACCAGAGGTTTTTACAGATATTATTAACTAAATCACCTTCTTTCAGAGGATCTCCACTATCAGAAAGTTAAGTCTCAGTCAAATAATTATCATAAAGTCAGAAAAAAATTAGCTAAACAACATCTAAAAATTAGTATACCAACTTACAGAACATACCGTCTTAAGTGAAAGAGTTTTGCTGAGAATCTCCCGCTCAGTCCGAATGTTTAGGGAGAGAGTATGTCAATCAATATATCAAGAGCAAAAATAACTTTTCCTAATTAAAATTATCTGCACTTATCACTCAAATCTGACTTTTGATTAAATCCCAGGTATTATTACTTATTTATCTCATTAAAATTATCTACACTCATCACTCAAGCCTTACTTTTGACTTTTGACTTAACAAATTTTAGCTTGTATTCAAGTATAATTCATTAAATAAATTACTCTTGATAGTGCTATGGAAAATAATACAACTAACAACTTCCCAAATGTCTCTTTCAATCAGTGGGATGTAGAACTTTACGAGAGTAAACATTCCTTTGTTTCTAACTTGGCAATAGATTTATTAGAATTGCTCAATCCCCAAATAGGTGAAAAAATTCTTGACCTTGGTTGTGGCACAGGTCATCTGACTTATAAAATTACTACGAGAGGAGCAAAAGTTATAGGAATTGATAATGCTCCGACTATGATTGAAGAAGCTCACCGTTGTTATCCAGATATTAAGTTTTTAGTGGGAGACGGAGTTAAGATCGAGTTGAAAGAAACATTTGATGCGGTGTTTTCTAATGCAGCACTTCATTGGATTAAAGAACCAAAAAAAGTTATCCATAATATTTGGCGCGTACTTAAACCAGGAGGTCGTTTCGTTACAGAATTTGGTGGAAAAGGTAATATTGAAACAATTATTAGTGGTATTTATGAAGCTTTAGATGCTGCTGGTTATAGTAGCAATAAACAACTTAATCCTTGGTATTTTCCTACTGTAGGAGAATATGCTACTCTATTAGAATCGGAAGGTTTTTTGTTGACTTTTGCTAGGTTATTAGAAAGACCAACTAAACTTGAAGACGGAGAATATGGTCTGCGTAATTGGATTAAGATGTTCGCGAGTTGTTTCTTTGAAGGAATCCCTGAAAAAAAGCAAAATATTATTATTGATGATATCGAAAATAGATTGCGTCCTAATTTATATAAGAAGGGTAAATGGATAGCTGATTATAAGAGAATTAGAATTATTGCTTTTAAGGAAGGTCAACCAAATAAATATTTCTAAATTATTGATTATTTAAGTTATTGTTGCAGTCTAGAATCATTAATCATTTATATATGTTACCAACTTATATTTCATTTCACTGATATGATTGCTAAAAATTAATGCTTTATACTATGTTTAGTTGGAGACTTAGGAATTGCTGAAAAAATATTATGGGTGAAGGCAGAGAACAGGTAATATTAATAGTTTTAGTATTACTTTCTCTGCTTTTTTTCTCATATTTTACCCAAAATGTTAGGTTTTTGAGCTGAATTTTAGTCATTTTATTGCACTTTTTTCAAGCTTTCGCAGCTCTTAAACCTATAATATCTATTGGTTATGGATTTATTCAGACATTTCTACTTACAGTGTAAGGATTCAGGTCCTATAGAAAAGCCTATAAATCTTTATGGATAAGTATTTCCAGCAATTTCCTCCAAAATCCTATTCTCAATTAGAGATTGCTACAAGCCTTTATTTTCGTGATTATTGAGAATGAGGCTGTTAAATTTCTGAGTCAGTCATTTTCAGAAGTCTCTATATAACTAGGTTTGAGATACCTGAATCCTTACCTTACAGCAGTTTTGGAGTTGATGAGGTACAAAATTTTAGGACTTTAGGCAACAGGCAAAAGAGAATTAATAAACTGTAGCTCACTATCCTGGTCAAATGCTGTAATAATTAACAGAAACAAGTGCAGAGGGAGGAAAGTAGAAAGGTTCTTAGGAACCTTCCTATAACTGAAGCAAATTAAACAATTTTTTTTTGTTTTTTTACCTACACCCAAAATCTTTGTTTTTCAGGATATACAGCCAAACTTTTGAGATTTCCTATTGCCAGTTAATCACCATAAAAATTGAGCAATAAATTAAATAAATTAAGTAGCTCTCAAACATTCAAAAAAAACGATAATTTTTCAAGCCGACTTACTTAATAGAATAATTAAAGTAACTTATCAAGTGCTGTCTTGTAAGTTTCATAAGGAGAAACACCAATTACATTTTCTACAAGTTCACTACTTTTAAAAAACATCACTGCTGGAATACTACGAATACTGAATTTCGTGGCAGTTTCTTTGTTTTCAGAAATATCAAGTTTAACTACTTTGACACGATCTTGATATTCTTCAGCTAACTGGTCAATTAAAGGACTAATTTTCTTACATGGACCACACCAGGATGCAGTACAATCTACGACAAAGACCGTCTCAGAAGTTAAAAGTGTATCAAATTCACTGTCATTTATGTAAGTTGCTGTATTCATTGGAATACCTGATATAATTAATCATTATTCATCATATAGTAATTATAGTACTTGTTAGCTATTAATTTCTAAGTTTTTAGGGAAGAAGAAAAATAAGTGTAAGCGATCGCTTTGAGAAACCCTCATAGATGTATAGATAGATAATCTAAGTTATTTTATTTTTATTTCGATCATCAATCCATTGCTTGGCAAGTTTAACTGCCTCTTGTCGAGAAGAAGCATAAGGTACTGCTACAACACAACCTAATTGATAATTAGCCCAAACTGCATAAGTAGGATATCCATTCATTTCACCTTTGTCTATTTCAACTTTCCAACCTTTATATTCAAAGGACAACATAATATGAGGAAAATCAGGTTCAATCATTATCTCTTTTTAACTATAATTATCAATATTGTCATCAGCAACATAAACAGCTTTTACATTGTAGCAATTTAAAAATATCCGAGAAATTTCTCAAGCTAAATGTGATTTGACTAGATAAATTAACTGTTGCACAAAAACAGTCATTGTCTGTTCATTTAATCTCCCGCTCAATGACAAAAATCCTCATAATAATCTGTGCAACCAAGTTATTTGAATCATCATTTTATAGCGCTAGGGAATAGGGAATAGTAGGGTGTCAAAGGGTTTCTGAATTTATCAATGTCCTAACCTTAATGCGTAACGCTATAACTTCCCAATTCGGATGTTTTTGATTTGACTCTGTTTTGATAAAACAATGGAAAAAGTAATATTCTCTATAAAGATTTCCTAGGGAATCTGGAGCTAACTGCCGTCAGTTTTTAGTTTTCCTCTTGGATCGAAACGGCAAACTTCAGCACTTATTATACTTAACCTCATCTTGTCTTGATGCGAAGAAATTATCAGACCTCTTACAAAGGTTGTAATTAAATAAATTCAAGATCTAAAATTAACAATTTCATCTCCCTATTCCCTGACTTCTGCAATAAGTCTATTGTTAATATATTTCAGATAGTTTCTAGCATAAATAATAGCTCCTCAGTGAATATACAGCCTATTCCATGTAAGTATGGTACAGTGATTATAGTAGATTTGATTAAAGACATGAAAACTTTATTCGATACTTCAAAAACTACCTAAAAATTTAGTGCCACTGTACCTCATCAACCTAGAATACGCTGTAAATGTTCTTAAACAAATCATTACTTAATTCATAAAAAAGTTGAGAGCTTATTGGTAAGGCATCATGTAAAAATAAGTTGTACAAATTTTATCTGAAATAGATTGTGAAATCTAGCTTCCATCAAAAAAACTGTTCAGGTTATTTTTACACGGCTCCTAAGCATTCAGCCGTCAGCTATTAGCTAGCCTCCTCGCGGAGGAACTGGGTTAACAACTATTGTTTTTAGTACGTATTCAAAGCTGTATTAATTGAGCGAGAATTAAATCTTACTACAAAAGACCTTAAAGTCTATATTTATTTAAACTCCGTCCTTAAAAGGACTGTCTTATTGCACTTGAGCTGACTGATAATAAAGGACTGTCTTATTGCACTTAAGCTGACTGCTAATAGCTGAATGTTTACACTTATTGCTAATAATTGTTTGCCGAGCATTCCAGCACGGAAATACTTACTATCCCCTTAATTATAATTCTCAATATTACCATAAGCAGCATAAACAGCTTTTACATTATACCAATTCAAAAATATCCGAGAAATTTCTAAAGCTAACTGTGATTTTCCTCGGTCAATTAACCATTGCAAAAAAACAGCCATTGTCTTTTCATTTAATCTCCCACCTAATGACAAAAATCCCCATAATAATCTATGTATCCAAGTCATTTGAATCATCATTTTAACTTCCAAACTAGGATGTTTTTGATAAAATAAAACTCCCATTTTCCCCCTCTGAATTTCTCTTTCAATCATTCCTGGTAACTGTTCTAAAGAAAACGGGGGATGCCAATGATAACCAACAGCATCCGGGCATTTAATCAATTTCAAACCAAATTTTTTTAATCTAAATCCTAACTCCAAATCTTCCCAACCATACTGTTGAAAACGAGTATCAAATAACCCCGCTGCAATTAACCAATGACGAGCGATAGCCACATTTCCTGTAGCAAAAAAAGCTGCCGAAAAATCAGTCAATTTATAAGGTTCTGAAGTAGGAAAATCAAAATTACAAGTATTAATTACTCTGCCATAAGTAAATACATTATCTGACCTTGCACCAACCAAACTATTTGCGTGTGATTGTAGAAAAGAATCTGTCACCACCAAGTCACTATCAATAAAAATGATAAAATCTCCCTTGGCCTGTTCAACCCCCAAATTTCGAGCTGCTGCTGGCCCTTGGTGAGATTGAGTCAAAAGTTGGACATGAGAAAATTCTGTTGCTCTGGTCTTTAAGCAAGAGATAGTGTCATCTGTTGAACCATCATCGACAACTATTACTTCATAATCTATAATTGGGCGGTGATAATTTTGATTTTCTAGAGCGCGAAGACATTTTTCTAAAATCGGTTTGCGATTATAAGTGGGAATAACTACACTGAAAAACATTTTGTCTCCTAAGTGACATACTCCCACACTAAGCTAGTGCTATAGTGTGGGCTTCTCGTTTCCCAGCCCTGGCATTGCATCAGGCTCAACGAGCTTTAAGAACGGAATCAAATACCGCCCTATTTTTTATATTTATCCCTGCATTCAAGTCCCGGTCTATTACAATACCGCAATGGGGGCAAGAATGAGTTCGTATGTTTAATTCTTTATCGACTTTTTTCCCACAGTTTGAGCAATCTTGGCTAGTATTTCTGGGGTTCACTGCTATGGTTTTCACTCCAGCATTTCCGGCTTTGACAGTTAAAATAGTTAGAAATTGTCCCCCAAATCGCATCGTTAATTGATTTACTCAAACGAGTCTTTGCTAGCCCTTTCATGTTTAAGTTTTCGTATTGGATAACATCCGCTTTTGATAACAATTCATTGGCTGTTTTCAAGTGGAAATCTTTACGTTTATCGGCTACCTTATTATGTTATTTTGCAACAGATTTGACAGCTTTTAACCATCTTTTACTACTTTTCTTTTTAGGAGATAAACGTTTATTTAGAGTCTTTAATCGCTGCTAAGATTTTCGATAGTATTGAGGTATAGGGACAGATTATCCTTCACTTGTGTCTATTTGTTCTTTGTTTGGCCTTAATTTATATTGGTAGGCAGTCCGCATGGTGGAAAATTTCCGGGGTTATAGCAAATAATAATACAAGTTTTTCAACTAGGGCGAAAGCTTCTGCTGGGATGTTGGCCAATTGATGGGCATCGAACCCATTCAATTTGCTGCCGATTCATCTGGTCGCCAAATCTGCATATTATGGCGTGAGGTTTCTCAGCGATTCAGCTAAAAAGGGTAAACAAGGCAGAAGTTGGTACAACAGAAGAAGTAGAAAAGTTTTGATGTGGTATTTTTCCTCTGTGGGTCTCTAGTTTTTTCTACACCCTATTACCCACTTTTAATTCCTCTAACAATTAGGATAGACTCTAGAATCTGTACTTTGCCTGACAATAATTTTACAGGCTTAGTCCCATAATAAAAACCCAGTTGTTAATTTCTAGAAAAAAATCTATGAGTCGTGCCACTAAAGTTGTACTTGCTTATTCTGGTGGAGTAGATACCTCGGTTTGTATTCCTTACCTGAAAAATGAATGGGGAGTAAAAGAAGTAATTACCCTTGCTGCAGATTTAGGTCAGGGGGATGAGTTAGAAGCAGTTCAGAAAAAAGCATTAGATTCGGGTGCAGTAGAATCTCTAGTCATAGATGTTATCGAACCTCTGATTAAAGAATATGCTTTTCCCGCTATTCAAGCAAATGCTCTGTATGAAAATCGCTATCCTCTGGCAACAGCATTAGCTAGACCTTTGATTGCCAAAATATTAGTAGATGCAGCAGAAAAATATGGTGCTGATGCTATTGCTCATGGTTGTACGGGAAAGGGTAATGACCAAGTAAGGTTTGATGTTGCTATTGCTGCACTAAATCCTCAAATTAAGATTCTAGCTCCAGCGCGGGAGTGGGGAATGAGTCGGGAGGAGACTATTGCTTATGGTGAAAAATATGGCATTCCTGCTCCTGTGAAAAAATCTTCCCCTTACAGTATAGATAAAAATTTATTGGGGATGGCGATCGAAGCAGGTGAGTTGGAAGATCCTTGGGTGGAACCACCAGAGGAAGTTTATAACATGACGAAGGCGATCGCCGATACTCCGAATGAACCGGAATATGTTGAAATTGGTTTTGACAAAGGAATTCCTGTTAGTCTGAACGGTCAAGGTTTAGGTGGCATTGAGTTGATTAGTCAACTTAATCAGATAGCAGGAAATCATGGTATTGGTCGAATTGACATGATTGAAAACCGTCTAGTGGGGATTAAGTCACGAGAAATTTATGAGTCTCCGGCAATGTGGGTACTTATTCAAGCGCATCGCGACTTGGAAAGTTTAACTTTGACTGCTGATGTAACTCGTTATAAGCGGGGTATTGAGGAAACTTACAGTCAGTTGGTTTATAACGGTTTATGGTTTAGTCCGTTGAAGGGTGCGTTGGATGCTTTTATTCAACAGACACAGGAAAGGGTGACTGGTGTTGTACGAGTGAAATTATTTAAGGGTAATGCAATGGTTGTCGGTCGTCAGTCTGGCAACTCTTTATATAGTTATGACTTAGCAACTTATGGTGCGGAGGATGAGTTTGACCATAAAGCGGCGGAAGGATTTATTTATGTTTGGGGTTTGCCGACTCGTGTTTGGTCGGAGAAACTTAGGGGTTGATAGATAGGTGATTTTTAACTTTGATTAGTTGTTCCTGTAGGGATGAAATACTAGTCTCTACAGGAATATTATTATTTAATTAGGACTTACGCAAAGAAACCGGGTTTTTAGGATAAATCGTTGTTTTTAACAATAAACATTGACGAAAAAAACCGGTTTCTCGGTTCACCTGCGTAAGTCTTGTTAATAATAATCAAAAGTCGTGCTACTCTCAGGATTTATAAAAATTCTACTTTTACTGGAAACCAAAGGTTTCTTTGATTGGGGACAGTTTGGTAAAATTTTGTGAACTTTTCCGGATTGAGTCATCTCATCTTGTATAGAAATTTGAAATAGTCGTTGGAACCCCAAACAATCATGTAAAGTAAGCATTCAGCCGTCAGCTATCAGCCATCAGCTATTCTTTTTGGGGCACGTTTAAAGGTTTATTGAGCCAGATATTAAATATTACTAAAAGTCGGCTGCCTTGATTTTAAAGTCTATTAAATTCATTTAATGTCCTTAAGCTCTAATTGCGCTCGTGCTGACTGCTAATAGCTGAATGCTTACACAAAAATTGTTAATTCCTGATGAATTACGAGAAGCTTTAAATCAGGAAATTGTGGCAAGACAAGAAGCAGAAAAACGAGCTGAAGCAGAACGTCAACGAGCTGAAGAATTGGAATCTTTATTGTCTCGTTATCGCGATCGCTTTGGAGAATTACCTGAAAGTTAACAGAATGAAACGGCAATTTTTTTCTATAGCAATCCGCCCATAGGTTGCGGGTAATCAAAAAGTAGATAAAAAAGCTGAAACTCCCACCAGTTAAGTGTTCCTTGCTCCCTATTTCCTAAAAGCGGTAAGATTTTTATACACAAATAAAATAGGATTGCTATATTTACTAGGATTGCTATATTTACTAGGATTGATACATTCGGAAATAATAACCAGAAACTCTGGATTTAGATTCAGGATTAAATATACAATATTTGAAGAGTTAAAATTTTCAGAGTTACTCATACATTTATCGGAAATTAAAATTGAATACTACAATTGAACACTACAAATGTAGAGTATAGCATTTTTGAATTTTAGGGCGTAGGTTGAGTTGAAGTACGGTTAGTGCAACTTATTAGTAAGAGAAATCCAACCTAAAACTCAAATTCAATAAACTTCATCGTGAGTTCCTATATTCAACAATAAAATAGCCTCTTTCCCTTCTTCGGGATCTACAACAAACTCAAAGATAATTCGATAACTATAATCTAAAGAACAAGACCAGCAACCTACTAAATCTCCCCTTAATTTATTGGTTCGCAAACTAGGATGAAACGGGTCATCTGCCAACTGCCGTAGTGTCTCCTCAATTAACAAACGTAGTTGAGGATTTTTGCGAACTAGACCTTTAAAAGAACGCAAAGATTTAGAACTCCAAGCAATTTTCATCAATCTTCATCCAAAGCTGCTAAAAAATCATCTACTGTCCCAAACTGAACTTTTCCTTTTTGATAATCCTGTCTAACCTCAGCAATTTCTTCTCCTAATTGTCTTCTTCGCTCTTGATACAAACGCTTTTTAAGAATATCAAGCAGAATTTCTCGATCATCCAAAGAAAGTTTTTCTACTATTTCTATTACTTCTTGGAAATTAGAAGTTTGATAATGTTCGCTCATAACTTAAAACTAATATTTCTTAGATTATATAATGGTCGTATATTGATTTTCAACAGACAGATATTTTGGTTTCCTTCGTCAACTGAATAACTGATAACTGAATTTAGGGCAGGCAAAGAAAGAGGCCAAGTTTATAGTTGCTTGATGATAATTCAGCGTTTACCCACCCTACTATTATTAACTACTCTAAATTGGACTAGCTTCTAAAAACAAAGAATAATTTGTATGACCACTAAACTCAGAAACTCGGACAAAATAATTACCCTCTGGTAAAGAATCAATAGCTATTCTCTCATCAACAGTACCCACATTTCTTGACTCAGCAAAAACCTCTAAAGCTTCTAAAACTCCATTATTATTAATATCTTCAATTAACTCTATATCTGCATCCCCAACTAAACCAGTTAATACAACATCTAAACTACTGGGAGTATTCAAAATAAAACTATAAATATCAATCGGATTTCCATCTCCAATAAAATTGTTAAATTCTGCTGTTCCCAAAACACCAAGATCGGCATTAATATTTAACAAATCATCTCTAAAATCTGGAGGGGTACTCAAACGATTTTCTGGCAAACCAACTAAAATATAATGTTGAATTGCACTACTAAAACTACCATTATTTAATAACTCCACTACATCCGGATTTTGAGCAAGATAAAAATCTGTGTTAAAGAAAAAACTAGGGTCGCGATTTTCAAATTGACCAAACCTGACAAAATGTTCAAAAGGTGTTAATCCTGCTGATTCTAATGTTGTAGCAAAATCAGGATTGGCTCTATAAAATAAATTAGTAAATAAAGGACTAGGGTCGCGCAATTCAAATTGACCAAAATTCAGGAAATGTTCTACTGCAGTTAACCTACCCTCTTGAATAGCAGCAGCTACACCAGTATTAGTTTCCAGGTAAAAGCTAGTATCAAATAAAGCATTGGGGTCTCGATTTTCAAATTGACCCACATTCACAAAATGTTCCAACCCACTACTGAAATTACCCGCAGCAATTTCATCTACAACGTCGGGGTTTTGAAATAAATAAAATCCTTCATCAAACAGAGTTTCAATAGTTAACATTTCTTAAAAGTTTATTTTTGAGTTTACATTGCAACCTGAGCAATGTTATCTTACTACAATCGTTCATTTCTGTATGCTTTAAATTCAAAATTTATACTTAAAAATTAAGGGACATCAATTATGGGTAAATCTTCTTTAATGACAATGCTACGTCGTGCTTATGGTATTGCCAGAATGTCCAGAAAAACAGGCATTCCCACTGATGAATTATTGGGGATGGTGAGAGAAGCTAGAAGTCGCAACTTTCCGACTACTCGGCGTCGTTTGTTACAAGGTGGTTTAGGGTTTGCTGGAGCAATGGCAGCTTCTAATTTCTTCAAGGGTGGAGAAAGAGCAATGGCTCAAACAACACCTATATTAATAGTAGGTGCTGGAATTGCAGGATTAACTGCAGCTTACCGTCTCACTCAAGCAGGAGTGCCAGTAAATGTGATTGAAGCGAGGAATAGAGTCGGTGGTCGGATCAAAACTATGGATAAAGTTGCAGGTACTTTTCTCTCAGCAGATTTGGGTGGAGAATATATTGATAGCGACCATAGTGTTATTCGTGGTCTAGCAGCAGAACTTGGGTTAACAGAAGTAGATTTGTTTGCTAACCAGGAAGGGTTAGTGGGAACTGGTTACTTTTTTGAGGGAAGATTTATACCAGAGACAGAATTGATTGCTGATTTTGCTCCTGTGGCAGAAAGAATAGATGCAGATTTAGAGGCGATCGACGCATTTGAAGATTATACAACTCCTTTTCCAGAAGTTGTGGAGTTGGATAATCTCTCTATTACTGAATATCTGGAGAGCATCCCAACTACTCCAGTAATGCGACAAATAATTAGAACAACTTATAATGTTTTCTACGGTCGGGATGCAGAAGAGCAATCTAGTCTGAATCTCATCTATGTTATTAGCACTGATGAAGGCGTATTTGAACCTTTTGGAGCTAGTGACGAACGTTATGTTATTCCTGGTGGGAGCACACAAATTATTAATCAACTGGCGAGTTTTGTGGAGGGTTCGATTGAAACGGGAACTATATTAGAGTCAATTAACAGTTTGCCTGATGGTCGTTATCAAGTAGGTTTAAGGTCAGGAGAAAGTAGTTTTGAGCGCACATACGAAAGAATTTTGATTACTCTACCATTTAGTGTTCTACGACAAGTACAGATTAATGTAGATTTACCTCCGGTGAAAAGGTTAGCTATTGACACAATGGGTTATGGTACTAATTCTAAATTAATTACTGCTTACCGAGACCGAATTTGGCGCAACTTTGGTTTTAGTAGCGATGTCTACTCAGATTTAGGTTTTCAAGATATTGAAGAAGCAGGTCTAAGTAGAGCGGCTTTAACTCCTGGTGCAGCTTTGTTAACTAACTATTCTGGAGGTAATCAAGGCGTAGTTATTGGTAGTGGCACTGCAGAAATTCAAGCTCAACAACAATTACCACAATACGAGTTGGTTTATCCTGGTATTACTAATACTGCTATTCCTGGTAATGCAGTGCGGGCTTATTGGCCAGGGGATATATATAGTCTGGGTTCTTATTCTTGTTATTTACCAGGGCAATGGACTCAGATGTATGGTGTAGAAGGAGAGCGTGTAGGTAATCTATTTTTTGCAGGGGAACATACCTCTTTAGATTATCAAGGTTATATGGAAGGTAGTTGTGAAACTGGTGAAATTGCAGCTATGGAAATTTTAGAAGATTTGGGTTTAGCTCCTGCTGTTGAAGCACTAAGGATTAAACAGTCTTTAGAACAAAGAGAAAGAGGTAAAAACGGAGGACGTACACAAAATAAGAAGCGGAAGCCTTCTAAAGAGGGATAGTTTTTTAACCATATATTACAGTGTCTGTGCCTAATTCCTATGATAATGAGACTTCAAAAATGAACTAAATCTTCCTTGATGACAATACTAAGTCGCGCTAATACTATTGCCAGAATCTCAAGAGAAACTGGCATCCCTAGTGATGAATTATTAGGAATGGTAAAAGAAGCTAAAGCTAGGAAATTTCCCAATGCTTGCACTCGTTTATTAAAAGGTGGTTTAGACTTAGCTCAAAAATTTAAAGTTTCCCTTTTTTCCAAGGGTGGAGAAAGAGCAATATCTCAAACAACTCCAGTATTAATAGTAGGGGCAGGAATTTCCGGATTAACTGCAGCTTACCGTCTAACTCAAGCAGGAGTTCCAGTAAACGCGATCGAAGCTAGTAACCGGGTAGGAGGTAGAATCAGAACTCGCCAAAAACCATTAGGTACTCCATTTGCCGTTGAACTTGCTGGGGAATTTATCTACACCGAGCATATTTATCTGCGCAGTTTAATTAAGGAATTAGGATTAAATCTTGTAGATTTGCAGGCAGTTGATGAAAATTTGGAAACACAAGAAACTTACTTTCTTGAAGGTCGCCAGGTTTCATTAGCAGAAATTATCACAGACTTGCCACCAATTGTGGAACAAGTTAAGGCACATTTAAAGGCGATCGCTAAATTTAAAGACTATACCACAAAAATTCCAGCAACAGTAGAACTAGATAATATCTCAATTGCCGAATATTTAGACCAAATTCCTCAAACTACACCAGCAATTCACCAACTAGTCAAAGCTGCTTACGAAACTTACTATGGTCTAAATATGGAAGAGCAGTCTAGTCTCAATTTAATCTATTTAATAGGTACTCAAGTAGGTGAGTTTGGCATTATTGGTGTTACCGAGCAACTTTTTAACCTACAGGGAGGTAACGAGAGGAGAAAAACTGCGATTAAATTTCAACCTTAATAATTCCGATGAAATACTTCTATTTTACTATATTAATACCATTATTACATGGGGGAGTCGAACGTCAATTATTACAGAGTAATATGGTGAATATACTTGCTCAAAAATCTGAGTTTAATAACCCAATTTGTTATATGGAAACTACAGAGGGTAAAATTATTAATTTAGTCAATCTCTGTGGGAATAAAGAAGCTATTGATGAAACCCCAAAAGTTGCTTGTAAATCAGAGGAAATTAAAGCTACAGAGATACCGATTAGTAATGTTAACTATGACGGTAATTTTTTAACTGGTAAAGTCACAAATAAAAGCTGTCAAACAGTCAAACTAATTAAAGTAAATTATCAAGTATTAGATGATGAGGGTAATATTATTGATAATGGTTATATTTATGCTCAACCTGCCACAGTTGAACCCGGAAAAGTAGCATCTTTTAAAAGTAATGTTTCTCCAGGAGCAAAAGTAGAAACAACTTTTGTGGAATGGAGTAATTAACGAAGTCAGAAGTCAAAAGTTAGAAGTTAGAAGTTAAATTATGATATCAAGTCTGATTAATTAGCCATAATAAATCAGATCAAATCCCCAGGCAATGGAAGTGTTATAAGAAACCGAGTTTATGGGAGACAAATGTTAGTATGTAGGGCATTTTATATAAACCAGGTTTCTCTACTTTATTTAGCAAAAAGTATACATTATTTACAAATAAAACCAAAAATGGAGAGGCTTTATACTTTAAGAGTTCGGTAAGTATTTATACTATATAGCTCCGATTCATTGACCTTTCTGTGGAGTCAGATTCTCAGGAAAATATTAAGCATAAATACTCAATTAATTAGTCAATTATGACCACTATGAATTGTCTCCTATCTCCTGTCTCCTGTCTCCTGTCTCCTATCTCCTGTCTCCTGTCTAAAGATAGAAAATATTTGGGTGAAATTTTAATTTCACCATTCCTACACTTCCTTTGCGCAGTAACAAAAATTAGATGCGATCGCAATTGATTTTTAGGAGATGTTTAATAGACCTCTCCAAAAATCCAAAATAAAATCAATTATACCAATTACTAAAAGTAATGCTACGCTTCAGCTAGACTTCAAAAGTCAAATAGTTACCAAGGTTTAAAGTCTTTTTTTGACAATTATTAATCGGTCAGTATTGATTATTCCTACTTTGACTTCTCCCCCTCCTGGGAGGGGTTAGGGGCTTACAGGGGTAGCTTTTTCACAAAGGAGCGATCGCTCGCTTTGATTCAGTTATACCAAATTCATGCATAGGCTTTTACATTCATTCTTTGTGATTTATTCCTACAGTTTAATACTTTATGGCTTGCATTCATTGTCACTCATTAAAGTTTTTTCCTCCATTTTTTGTCTATTTATCTTTCCTGATTCCGGCGTTCCCTATCTCCTTTTACCTGTTCTGTCACGCTCTGCAATATTTTCAGGACTTACGCAAATTCTTAGACAACACGCTATCGGTAGAGGGCGAATGCCATTCGCCCCTACTATATATGGTGATTCTGCGTAAGTCCTGATTTTATGAAAATGGTATTAAAAATTCTCAAAAAAATGTACTTTTTTAGACAATAAATAGCTATAAACTCTCCCCTCCTCCCCTCCTGGGAGGGGTTAGGGGTGGGTCCCCCTCTCCCCACACTTCTTTTAGATCAAAGGTAAAAAACCTACCCCTCTTCCCCCTCTCCCCACACTTCTTTTAGATCAAAGGTAAAAAACCTACCCCTCTTCCCCCTCTCCCCACACTTCTTTTAGATCAAAGGTAAAAAACCTACCC
>NZ_JBNHEP010000035.1:0-46852 GCF_050015995.1 Dapis brunnea BLCC-M229
CTTCTTCGTTGGCAGTTTCCAAGTAGTTTAATTCTGAAATAATCATTGTGTGTCTTCTTGGTTACAGTCGATGGGGATTTCCCTATCCCTCACCTCTGCTTCACGCACCGTGCATGAGAGTTTCCAGCTCACACGGCTCCTAATGACAAAGGATTTGCGTTTTTTAGGTACGCCTACTGTCTTCTGCCCACCTTTATTTCAATGGTTCTAGGGTTTGACACATTTCCTCAAGGAAAGTCCAAAACTTTTACCACCCCTAGATGATCCAACTCTTATTTATAGTGGTGAGGGCTCCCACTCATACTGGCAAGAGGTCTGGGCGTGCCTTATTCAATTTCAGTTTCCCGGCTACCTTTGTTACCTCCCCTGGTCTGGGTATCGTAAACATTACTCCACGCTTGCCTCTTGAGGAATCCTTATGCCTAATCAACATTATTTAAGCTTTCCATACTCATCATTGAGAGTCGAAAAGGAGTTACTTCGTTCCCCGATCTCATTTGACGTTAGCTTTAGGCCCCTAGTCTAGGCCAACCTCTATTAGATACGAAACGAACAACAAATAGATTGGTTCAAATTATGTGATGCATACCTTTTGCTTCAGGAGTATCAACGCCTTTATCCTGTTTCTCATCACGACCCATAATACTAGATTCTCTGTACGATAACCTTGGCTAACTAGCTGTGCAAAGGATTGGGATGACATTACCCTTATTTCCCTTTATACCCATGCACTGAGACCAAAAGTTGCTAATTCTGAATTCTCGGAGATTAGAGTCACACGGCATCGGTGTGGGAAGGAATTTAACCTCCATCAATATCAGAGTTACCCTTTTACAGGGCTGGCTGAACGTAAACTAGGGTTTACTTAGGCCAAACGAATCGCACTTTGTTTTTGAAAGCTTCAAACAACTTTGTTTTGTTTGACATCTTTAATATAAGCAAAATAATTCGGGAGTGGTTGCCAATTTGGCAGATGTATTTACCAAAAATAGACCAAATTTTGGGAGTCCTGTATAAAGTTTTTTTTGATCTAATTGTCCAGCACATTAGCCACAACAGCAACCCAATTTTTACCACGTTATATAGAATCCGGTTATATACTATATGTTTATATCTATACTTCACGGACAACACAAACTACACCCCTACACCCCCACACCCCCACACCCCCCACACTTCCGACACTTCCGACACGAACCACCCCCCTTACTCCCCGAACTATACAATAGAGAGGAAAAGGTAACTTTCAACGATGGTGCCATGACAATAAAGATGCAGCAATTGTCCCGCGAAAAATATCTTCAATATTACCTAGATCAGACACATCCAGCATTATTTCAAGCTCCAAAACCATGTTCAAAATAAATAACTCATCTCAGCTACTGAATTTTAGTCAATTAAAAATTTGAGAGAGCGGATAAATTGTCACAGTTACCTACAATTAAAGAATTTATAGTTTTGACATAGCTCTTAATCCTCTTTGATAATTAGGCTTTTTCTAGGGAGGAGTCAGGAGTCAGGAGACAGGAGTCAGGAGAAAAGAATTTATCAACAGAAAGAAGTGTTTTCATCACTAATTATCCGGACATGGTATTAGATCATGTCCGGTTGAATCATTATAATTAAACTTTGTAGTAGGACTTTAGCCCTAAGTATGGATCGGGATCAGAGCAATACTGCAAACAAAAACTTTTTTGATCGCTGATTATCCGGACATGGTATTAGACATCTCTAAAAAAGACCGTAGGGACGTTCCATGGAACGTCCCTACAATGACTTTTGATAGCTTAAAGCAGAGAATTTAGGGAAACTGGATAATTATTATGAAAATTGGAGATGTAAACTCACGATGTCGATAGTCTTAAAAGATTAGGTGAAAAAGTTCTGAACAGAAATTGTATTTCAATTAACAGGGGCAGCAAAACGTAAATAAGTCAAAACGGTCGAAAACACCACAATCTTTAATACCTACCACATCATCACAGCAGTCTCACCACTAGCACTAGCAAAATACAAGCGGACTCTGAGAATATAAGTACGACCTTTGAGCAGTTTGTGAGTAATTAAAGCATTGTAGTCAGTACCACTATCATCGTCATCAGCTAAATACCTAGGATCGCCATTCTCTTCCTCAAACAAAACCATTACAGTATCAACTTCACCAAAAGTCTGAAACTTATATGAGCGTGAGATGTTTGGCTTCACAATAAAATTAACTTGTTCTCCAGGAGATAAAACCAGTGGCACTGAAACAAAAGGTTTGAGTTCAATATAATCGTTTGATTCCAAGACAGGATAAAACTTTCGCAACCAATCTTTATCCTTAATTGACAAACCTGGTGTTGGAAAAATTCCTTCCTGGTTATAGGGTGCAGGACTGTTGATAAGTTCGGCCTGAAACTGATAGTGCATAATCGAGTTTGGGTCCCAGTCAGAACCTTCAACTTCATTCATTGGTATCTTACGCAGAATGTTATACTCAATTGTCTCTGGCGACCAATTGTTCGGTGGTCCACTTAAAGAAGTCCTGACTGCATCTTCATTCCACTGAATACCTGCTTTAGGATTTTGATGCTCGTGTGGTAATCCTAATGTATGCCCTATTTCGTGAAGTGCAGTTTCTTTTCCATAATAATTTTCATCTAGAGGCCAACCAAAATTCATGGTTCTTTGATTTAAAGGAATCTCAAGCACATCCGTTCCTACATAAGACCAAGACCCATCACCTTGTTGGAAACCAATGCGAACTTCTGCATCTGCGGGAGTATCGACCTCTTCAAATTCTAAGCCAATACCTACAGCTTTCCAATCCTCAAATGCTGCCCTGACAATTTGTTTATTTTCTTCTGAACCTGTCCAGTTAGCCGGAGAGTTGTGCCCTTTTGCGCGATCGAAAAAACAGTAATGGATTTTGTTCCATTCACCCATTTCTTGCTAATCATCCGATTGACATCCTCCCGACGCTGGTCTCACGAGACAGCGCGGGATTCCCTAGCATCACTGATAGGGGCTTTCTGCTGCCTCTTTACAGAGGAGCTGCGCTAACAATGCACCCGCCTTCCGGGATTTACTCCCAGAAGGTGTCAGTTTTGATATAAGTTGTAATATTTTGGTGGTAGGGGCGAATCGCCATTCGCCCCTACAATAGTCAGGATTCAGGAGTTAGGATGGAAAAGTGGTGGAAAAAAGGATATATCAGGAGGAGAAGGAGAAGAAAATTTTTTGATCACTAATTAAGCCCACATTATATTACCTAGTTTGAAAAATATTTTGCACCATTTTCTTATCTGTATTAGCGGCAGCTTTATCTAATTCTTCAACTTCACCAGAGTCTAATTCCCAACCTAAAGCACCAATATTTTGTTCTGCCTGTGCCTGATTTTTTGCTCCTGGAATAGGAATTGTACCTTTACAAATACACCAATTAATTGCTACTTGCGACATGGTTTTATTTCTTGATTTTGCCACGGCTTCTAAAGATAATAATAATGGGCGAACTCCTGGTAATATTTGTTTGAATAAAATGCCTCTAATACCTTTAGGAAAAGAACCTTTTTCAGAATATTTTCCTGTTAATATTCCCAATGCTAAAGGACTATATGCAATTAATTTTATTCCTAATTCATCACAAACTTCCTTAACTCCTAATTCTGTGCAGGGATCGGTTGATAATAGAGAATATTGAACCTGTAAAGTAGTAATGGGAACGCCACGCTCGCTAAATCTTTTATGAACTTTCTTCAGTCGTTTCGGTCCGTAGTTCGATAAACCTACTCCCTTTACTTTTCTTTGTTCATACAAATCAGCCAAACCATCCAACAGTCCCCATTCTTGCCAGGGAAAATAGTTCGCAGTAGACCAGTGCATCTGTACCAAATCAACATTTTTACCAAGACGTTGGGCAGATGCTGCACAAGCTGAAATCATTGCTTGGCGACTCCATCTCCAGGGATAAGCAGCAAGTTTTGTGGCAATGCAAATATTATCTTGGTTTGCCCCCGCGTATGCTTGGGAAAATTGCCCCAAAAGCATTTCACTACGTCCGTTTAATTTGCCAGTCCCGTAGGAGTCACCCGTATCAAATAAAGTTACGCCATTAGCAACACAGAGGTTAAAGACATTTTGCAGCTCATTATCCATACTTTCGTCATATCCCCAGAGGAGGCGGTTCCCCCATGCCCATGTCCCACAACCCATTTTGGGAAAGTTAAGTTTTTGGTTAGTTTGCATCCTCAACTATTAGACATTTCCAATAATAAAAAATCAAATCAATTATCCCATAGAAATCATCAATTATTTCCCTCTACTCCCTACTCCCTACTCCCTACTCCCTACTCCCTCTTTTCTTAAGTTTTTGATTAGTTTGCATCCTCAACTATTGTCCAATAGTATTTTCATCTGTTATTTTCTCACTAAACGAGGCAAGATAGCGATCGAGTATTTCGGCAGAGTTGCGATTAAAACCATAATAGGCATCGGTAACAACAATCGGACTACCTGGTTCATAGAAGTCGGCAATGTCATCAATAGCTACCCACTGTGGATTTTCTTCATTGTTTTGTCTGAGATATTCTAAAACTCCTTGATGCCGAATATGCTTATTTTTTTCAATAACTATCGGGTGTAAACATGGAGTTACTCCAATAACACGCACAGCAATATCCGGTGAAAATAAACTAGAAATTTTCTCTAGAGAATACATTTCTCGCCAGGATGAAGAGATAACTATTTTGGCAGTGGGATAACGACGCAGAACATTTTCAAATTCATTCAGACAAACTGGATCGAATTTGAGCATGTCTTTTTGCAAGACTGGTTGCTCGAATTTTTTCTCTGGCACTAATACCCCATCAATATCTAAGAAAATCCACATAATCTATTTCACCTGCTTGAATGGCGATTGGTTAATTTACATTATATCAAATCTTGCTAATCACTTATCATTAAGTACGGAGTGGATAGTAGAGGAGAAACTGAAATAGCTCCGGTTTCTTTTTCCTCGGTGGGAAAGACTTGATATTTTATTTATAAATAATAGACATTTCCGATAATTAACCTGAAACCTCTCTAAAAAGGTTATTGAATCCTAATTTATAGAGAGGTATAATAGACATCTCCAGAAAAGAGGGAGTAGGGAGCACAGAGCAGGGATTAGGGAGAAATAATTGATGATTTATGTGGGATAATTGATTTGATTTTTTCTTATTGGAGATGTCTAATAGGAAATATTAGAATTTTTCATAGAAGCACAATTTCTACAAAATTAGCCAAACAGCTAATCCCCAAAACGGAATAAATCTTAACCAACGTTTGCCACTTTCTGGCGGTTCAATATCTCCTATTAATACTGCTTGGAAAATGGCAAATAAAATCACATCTATACAGAAGGCAATGGTGAGGCGATCGCTCTGAAAGTTTTGCACGAAAAATTCTGCCCTAGCAGCGACATCACCAAATTCTGGTCTAGCAACAATTCCCCAAACTATGGCGATGCTACCTATAATTAATCCTATTACACCGAATATTTTTGCCAGTAAACCTTTACTCATTTGTTCCTCTGTGGGAAGTTCAGTTGCGGTGCTGCGCCAAGCCATGTATGGTAGGAGAAAAGTATTGGTAAGGAACATTGCCATACTCCAAGTCAGGATTTTTGAGAGTTCTCCACCACGGCGATCTACTAACAGTAGTGGGAGAAACATAAATATCCATGCTTCAGCAAAGTTGAATAAACTTTCTAACCAAGGGTGTATAGTTGGCGCTTCCATATATTTGATGCCAACAGTATTAAAAATGGGGAGGATGAAGAAAAAATTGATAGATTCGTCGATCGCTTCTTTAAGAGTTTCGGGATCGACTGCCCAAATTGGTCCGTTGGGAAGTAGTTGATGTGGTGGGGAGAATAGGAGGATGTAGATATATATTGCTGATAACAGCCAGAGGAAGATAGCGATCTGGCGGGAGTTTTGTTGTTTTGGTAAGTTTGATTGTGTCATTGGGTTGTTTTTGTGGTATTGGTTATAGCCGTTCTTATTTTAGCAGACTGTAGTAGGGAGGGAGAGTATAATGCTACGCGCAAGTCAAAAGTTAAAAGCAATCTCTGATATTGTGTCCGGATAATTAGCGATCAAAAAACTCGATCATATTAATATCTTCAAACTCCCTCCTCTTCTCTTCTGACTCCTGACTCCTGAGGACTCCCTTGTTATTTATAACCATTCAACCGGACTTGATATAACTGAGTTTTCGGTAGATGGTTTTGATGTGCTTGTCACTCCGTGAGATAGCAGCCTCAAAAATCGAATGAGAAGCAGTTCTTTGCTGAGAATTTTAACTAAAAAAACCGTCAACAATTAAATCCCCATAATTTTCTTGATAGATTTTTTTCACATCAGAATTAAAACGGTTAGCATCTATTAAAATTAGAGGAATATCTTGGGATAAACCAGAAAATTATCATTATTTGAATTAGATTTAGAGAAAACAGTTGTTTTTGATATTGATGAAACTCCATAATATGATTGCTATATAAATGTTGTGTAAGTTTTCCTAGCTGATTCTTCACTGCTGTTTTGGCTCTTTTCAAACTATTTCTTAGTTCTCTTTGTCCGAATTGTCCAAGGTACGATGAATCTATTACCTCAGAAAAAGTCCTATGATCAAAGGGGGATTAAAAGCGATATCTATTGTTCAGGTGGATTTACCTGTTGCTGGAACATCTGAGAAAGCTAGAGGTTTTAAGACTTTAATTGCATTTAAAGTTATTAGTTCGGCCTTAAGAAGATTATGGCCAATGCTTAAGAAGGCCACTTCTACTTATAGCGCTACGCGCAAGGGAAAAGTCCAAAATAGTCTATGACTGAGGTGTGAGAATTTAGAAATGTCCTAAGCTTTGGTTCGACCTTTTTTTTAATTGGTATTAAAAGTTATAGCGCTACGCGCTAGGGAATAGGGAATAGGGAATAGGGAATAGTAAAGTGTCAAAGGGTTTCAGGATGTATAAATGTCCTAACCTTAATGCGTAGCGCTATATCAGACTTTTTCTTAGTAGAAAGCTAAGTAGGTAGGCGCGAATAAACTTAACTATATAACGAAATATTGATGCACCTCATACCCTTGAGATTGCTTCTTTCCACTCCGTTCCAGTCGCAATGACGTAGTTGTAAATTTTCCCATCTACCTACTTACTTGTATACTACCAGTAAATCTAGGAAATATTTATATAATAACCATGAAAAACTTTTTATTAACAACAATTATTACTAGTTTGATATATGCCTTACCTATGAACCTTCAACCAGTTTTTGCTAATCGAATTACTGAGGCTGATTATGATAATTTAAAAATTGGTATGACTTATCAGGAAGTAAAGCAAATATTGGGCAGAGAAGGTAAAATTTATACGGAATATGATAGTCCGACTCTTGAAAATTTTGGGGTAGCTTATCGCTGGGTAAATAATGATGGAACAGGGATAATTGCTGTATTCAATTCCGAGAATAAGTTAATTAAATTATCTGCTCAAAATTTGAATACTATTGGCTTTGGAGTGAACAGAAAACCTCCTGTAGTTACGAGTAGAAATTTTGAAAATATAAAAGTTGGTATGACTTACGATGAAGTAACAAAAATTATTGGGAGTCGAGGAACAAAACAACCAACTAGAGATAATCCTTTAACTAATCCTAATACTACTGAATATATTTGGCTTAATCCTGATGGTACAAGCATGACTATAGTTTTTGATTCTAATCAGAAAGTAGTGACTATTAGAACCAAAAATATGAACACTTACAATTTTGGTAATCCTTTTTGGAATCAGCCTAAACCAGTTTATTCAATTACGCGAGAAAAGTATGAAAAATTGCAGCTAGGAATGACATATCAAGAAATCAGAAATATCCTGAGAAAGGAAGGAGAATTAGATACAGAATTTGACCCAGAAGCTTTTGAAAAATCAAGAGAAGCAAGGCAAATGCAAATTAATTCTACTGCTTCTCGGCGGGGTTTAGTTGATAGGGAACAAGTGGTGCCAGAAGAAGAAGAAGAAGGAGATAAAATTAAGGATGCTTATAAATGGATGAATCCCGATCAAACAGGAATTAAAGTAGTTTTTAATCAGCAAGATAGAGCAGTTGCTATATCTACTTTTGGGTTAGGTGTCGGACTGCGTTCAATAATTAATAATTAATAATTAATAATTAATTATTATTAATTACCTCTTCTTAGAAAGAAGAGGATTGACTAAAAGGATTTTTTTTTCTTCTCTTGGTTGATTGGATATGGCGAGGAGACCTCGCCATCCCATCCTACGGAATGCTCCGCAAACAACCGCTTTTTTCTCCATGAATGGAGAGGCTTTATACCTTAATTTTTCGGTAACGAAGTCAGAAGTTGTTTTTGTAACAGGAATTCTGAACATTATATAAAAGGCATTGCTGAATTAAGGTATGAAAGTAAGTTTATAAGTAATAGGTAACAGGGAACAGGTATGGAGGGAACAGTTAATATTAACAAGTACTTCAAACAATCCCAAATTATCAAATCATACCGTGTTTCAGCAACGCTATATAAAGTATAATTTATTTTAATAAATCGTTTAAATACAATCATGCGAGAACTTTATCCACCTATTCAACCATACAAAACGGGCAATCTAAAAGTTTCCGATATTCACACTCTTTATTATGAAGAATGTGGCAACGCCCAAGGTAAACCAGTAGTCTTTTTACATGGTGGACCGGGTGGTGGAATTATTCCTATTTATCGCCAATATTTTGACCCCAAAAAATGGCGGATTATTCTATTTGACCAACGCGGTTGTGCCCGTAGTACCCCCCATGCTGAACTTAATCAAAATACTACCTGGGATTTAGTTAATGATATTGAAAAACTACGGGTTCATCTAAATCTTGAAAACTGGGTTGTGTTTGGAGGAAGTTGGGGAAGTACCCTAGCATTAGCTTATAGTCAAACCTATCCAGAAAGTTGCATTGGTTTAATATTAAGAGGCATTTTTCTAGTACGCCCAAAAGAAATTTATTGGTTTTATCAAGAGGGTGCAAGTAACATTTTTCCTGATGCTTGGGAGGAATATTTAAAACCTATTCCAATAGCAGAAAGGCATGATTTAGTTACAGCTTATTATCAAAGATTAACCAGTACAGATGAAAAGGTACGATTAGAGGCTGCCCGTGCTTGGTCAATTTGGGAGGCAAGTACAAGTAAATTAATTCAAGATCCTAATCTAATGCAAAGTTTTGGTGAGAGTCATTTTGCTGTAGCTTTTGCCAGAATAGAATGTCATTATTTCATTAATAAATGCTTCTTTGAAGATGAAGAACAGTTACTAAAAAATGTCGATAAAATCCGACATATTCCCGGAGTAATTGTGCAGGGAAGATATGATGTTGTTTGTCCGATGGTGTCAGCTTGGGAATTACATCAAGCATGGCCAGAAGCTGAATTTATTGTAGTGCCAGATGCCGGACATTCAGTAACTGAACCTGGAATTAAAGATGCTTTGATTAGGGCAACTGATAAATTTTGAAGCATTCAGCGGTCAGCTATCAGTTATCAGCATTTGTAGTGGACTGACACATATTCAATGGTGCCCTGCGACGGATTGCTGAATCCTTTTCATAGTATTAATTTAAGCCGTCTAACGTACCCTACTGGACTGACACTGAACCTGGAATTAAAGATGCTTTGATTAGAGCAACTGATAAATTTTGAAGCATTCAGCGGTCAGCTATTAGTTATCAGCATTTGTAGTGGACTGACACATATTCAATGGTGCCCTGCGACGGATTGCTGAATCCTTTTCATAGTATTAATTTAAGCCGTCTAACGCACCCTACAATTTTGCACTAAATTAACTGTTTCGGTCTAGTAGTGGACTGTTTCATCTTAAATGTTGCAATAGATGTAGGTTGGGTTGAGGGACCGAAACCCAACAACAATCTTTCTCCCGTACGGACGTTGCATGCAACGTCCCTACCCTACTCCCTAATGCACTATTTTAATAGAAGCTTGTCAAGCCAAACGAATCCCACTTAGACATCCCAATCATTACCAACTCTTTGCATCAAGCGGTTCAAGATTACATCTCCTTGCGGATTGACAACAGTCAGGCGGATAATTGATGGGTCTTTGGGTCGGTGAGCAATAATATATTTGTGACTTCCATTTCTAAAGATATAAGTATAGCGTTTTCTATTCCCTTCCATAGAGGCATTTTTCAAAGTTAGAGAGCCGCCAGTTTTTCGAGATAGAGCTTCATAGGTATAGTTTCCGAACTCATCTAATTTCAGCCAAACAACCCAATTTTCGCTATTATCCATGAAAGCTCCAGTTGGACGGACAAAATCGATAGGCATTGCAGAAGCACTATGAGAATTCAAGGTAATATCTGCAATCGCAGGAACAGATAAACCAATAACAGATGCAAGAGCAATAGCTTTGATGTTCATATTTTTGTCTTCCTTTGCGTGTTTTAGCAGTGTCGTTTTATTTCCTAACTAAGTCTTCACACTGAATAATTTTGTATCCGTATTTATTGTTAATAAAAATACCAGAATTAAATTTGGCACACACAAACCTCCAATAGACATCTGGTGAAAAAGATATAGACTTTTTGCATATAGTAGGGAAAAGGGAATAGGGAATAGGGAACAGGCAAGATATTTTCAGGAAAAAGGCACGAAAAATGATTTTTTGAGCAAATTTTACAACTATAGCTGATGCTAAATAAAGGGCAAGTTTATTTTATGGAGATATCTAATTAATAGACCTATTGGTTCAGATATCGGTAGACAAATTAGAAACTGTCACCTTTTATTTCGGCAAAGTTATACCAAGTATGATCGATGTTTGTTATAAATGGTAAAAGTAAGGAAAAGGGAAGACCGAATACTCTTTCTTTTCCCAACTTCGGTCTGGCTAATAATTATTAAAACCTACTTATTTTAGGTTGCAATAGGTTTAAGCTGCCAAGATTCATTGGCAGTAATTTCTAGTAATTGTTGGTGATAATTTTTTAAAGTCGGACGATGCCCAACACTAATAAATGTTGTGGATGTTCCTTGTAATTGTTGATATAAAAGTTCCTCGCTTGGCACATCTAAAGCACTGGTAGCTTCATCCAGAATTACATAGTTGGGTTTACTTAAAAATAATCTGGCAAAAGCAACCCTTTGTTGTTCTCCCACTGACAAAACTTGACTCCAATTTTCTACTGCATCTAAACTACCAAATCTTTCTGCTAATTTGGGAAGATTTACTCTTTCTAATACTTTCTGTATTTCTACATCAGAAATATCTAGATTAGTCTGGGGATATAAAAGTTGTTGACGCAGAGATCCTAAAACCATATAAGGTTTCTGAGGTAAGAATAATATTTCATTCAATTTAGGTCGGTAAATAGCCCCTGTACCAGAGTTCCATAAACCAGCGATCGCTCTTAAAATTGAACTTTTGCCACTGCCACTAGCTCCCATAATTAATAATCCATTTCCTGATGGTATTTCTAAGGAAATATCTCTGACTAAAGTTCTTTGATAATTGGGAGTTTTTAATGTTAAATGTTCTAAAGCTAGATGAGAATTTGCTACTGTATCAATTGTTGATTCACCTTCAGGAACTTCAGGAGGTGATTCAATAGCCTCAGAAAAAGTAGATAAACGATTAATTCCAGCAGCAAATTCTGTAAGTCGATCCAATTGACTAACAATCAGTGTTAAGGAACTTAAGATAATAGCAAAAGCTGTTCCTGCTTGAGTAATTACCCCTATTTCTAATTCACCAGAAAGCACACGCTGACCAATAATTATAGATGGTAATGCAAAAGTAATAAACTCATAACTGTTTCTGAAAATATCTAAATATAGTTGCCATTTAATTAACTGATTAAAATTATCAAAAACATCACTAAATAGGTTGTTTGCCTGTTGTAACTCCTGTTTTTCTCCTCCATAAAAAGCTATAGATTCAGCATTTTCCCGAACTCTAATTAAACCAAAACGAAAGTTAGCTTCTCGCTTCAGTTGTTCAAAATTAATCCCCACCAAAACTTTGCCAAATACCCCAGTTGTAATTACTGTGCCAGCAAGAGCATAAATAACTACAAAAAATACCAATGGTTTAGAAATTGACCATAACAAAGCACTAAAACCAAATAACTGAAATATAGCATTTAGGATAGTCACAAGAAAACTGAGAGATTGGTCTGTAAAACTTTTAATATCCTGAGCAATACGTTGGTCTGGATTATCAATTTCTTGGTCGTAACTAATTTTATAGAAAGAGCGATCGCCTAAATAACTTTTCATAAAACTATGAGTCATCCACCGTCGCCAAAATATACTAAGTTTTTGTCGGACAAAAGAGTAGGAAGACACAAAAGGTACAGCAACCACAACTGTGCCAAAAAACTCTATAATTGACCGCCAAAATCTATCAGAATCTTGAACCGATAGTGCAGAAATAAATTCTGCTCGTTGATTTGTGAGGAATAAATTAAATACAGTAAATGTTCCCAGTAAAACAATTACCAGTAACAATAAACCCCTAGCTCGCCATTTCTGTTCTGAGAACCAATAAAGTTTAGCAATTGACCAAAAATCCTTTAATAAATCTAAGTTAAATTTTTTTTTCTTCAGCATATTTTTAGGTATTATAGCCCTACGCGCAAGTTAGAATTCACCCATTCAAAAATCAAAAGTAATCTCTGACTAACTTTTTCCTGCAGAAATGCTCTGCAAACAGCATTTAGTAGTATCCTAACCTAAGTGCATAGTGCTATACTAATATAATTTTTTCCTTAATTTTCCATAAAAAATGTAGCAGAATATTAATCAATTGTCAATCAATATACCGTTGACAAAATTGGTGGAATATATAATTTTTTTATTTTGGGGAATAGGCAATAGAAAAAAATATTGTATATTATTAATACGATAAACTCTATATTTTTCCTTTGGTCGGTATTCAAATAATTCAACCAATAACTCAGATTTAAATCTATATTTTGGGTAGGAAAAGTTACTCTATCAATCTAGATTAAGAGTATTTGTGTAATAGCTTCAGACTCAGTTCGCAAGTATCACAACCAAGTTTCCAGAGGCGATCGCTATCTTTGAGTACAAAAAGCACTATGAATCAAATCTGATAGTATCGGTACGATAAAACGCTACATAAACCAGAAACCAGGTTTCTGGATAGAATTTTCTAGTAATGAAAACAGGATAGCTTCAGTGAATATAGGGAGTTATCCAAATCTTAATTAATCTCGTAATTTTAGAGAGTGAATGCACAAGCCAAGATTAAGACAGCGGTTAGTACTTAATCTGAGGTATGTTCGGTGGGTTATATCATGTCCGGTTGAATAGTTATAATTAGAGCTTCGTAGTATGGCTAGAGCAATATTACAAACAAAAATTTTTTGATGACTAATTATCCGGACATGGTATTACGGCTCCCAGTTAAGAGTTTCCTTCGCGACTCATAAGTATTGTCGCCTAACCCACCCTACGCCTAGATTTAATATTCCTTTGACAAACAGTCTCTTATTTATAAATATAAATATTATATCATATTCGCTTAATTAACCATAATAAAATTTGCTTCTAAATATCTCCCCAAATCTCCCAAATCTCCTGCTGTTCCCTGTTCTCAGTTAAATGTTCCTTATACCCATTATTTATGGATATTCAACGAGACATAATATTAGAATCAGGACTTACGCACCCAAACAAGAAACTGGGTTTGTTGCCCTGATTATTGTTGTTCAAATCACGAAATTTCCTCTATAAACCAGGTTTATGCGTAAGTCCCAAGAATAACAAAGGTATAATCAGATAAGATCAAATCCGTTTAATTCAGTATAAAAAAATTGTCCGAGCGACCTAATTACCAAATATTTCGCGCTTCTCTTCCCTCCTGACTCCTGACTCCTAACTCCTAACTAACTATACTGATGCTAGCGAATTTGATATAATATTCAATACTTAAATAGTGTTGGTCAAGATGAAGCAAAAAATTATTTTTAGTCTGGGGAATTTATGAATAAACTAATTTATAGGGTAACAACCTTATTCATCCACCAACTCTACAAACGTACAACATTAGTATTAAGCTTAATGTTCTGCATAGCTATTATAGCTGGCCTATGGAATACTTATCGTCTCTCATCTAACCTGATTAAATCACAGGTGCTTCAACATGTCAGCGACTACGCTGAGACTCTCAAAGAAGCTCGTATCCTATACAGTTCAGAAATAGTTGGCCATGCTATAAAAATTGAAGGTATTAGTATGACTCACGACTACAAAAAAAAAGAAGGAGCAATGCCGCTACCTATAACATTTTTGATGGAACTAGCTCAACGCATCGAGTTAAAAAATCCAGGAATGTCAGTCTATATTTACAGTAACTATCCTTTTCCTTGGCGTCAAGCAGAAGGTGGCCCTAGAGACAATTTTGAACTCAAAGCTATCCGCCATTTGGAAAAAAACCCAGATTTACCATTCTATAAGTTTGTTGAATTTCAGGGACACCCTTCATTCCGATATGCTGAAGCAGACATTATGAAACCTAGTTGTGTTAGTTGTCATAATAATCACCCAGATAGTCCAAAAAAGGATTGGAAAGTTGGGGATGTACGGGGTGTTTTGGAAATTACTCAATCTCTAGATAGTACCATTAAGATGACCAATGCCGGATTGCGAGATACATTTTTCACTTTAGTAGGATTATCTATTCTGGGAGTTGCCGGACTAACTTTGGTCATTTCCAAACTCCGACGGACTTCAACAGAATTGGAGCGACGTGTAATTGAACGTACTGCGGAATTGGCGGAGGAAAAGGAAAAGTCAGAATCTCTACTACTGAATATTTTACCAGAACAAATAGCAGATAGATTAAAGCAAGGACATCATCAAATCGCTGAGGGTTTTGCAGAAGTGACTATTCTGTTTGCTGATATTGTGGGTTTTACTTTACTCTCAGAAAAAATTCCCCCTAAAGATTTAGTTATATTACTCAATAAAATCTTTTCAGAATTCGATCGCTTAAGCGATCGCCACGGACTAGAAAAAATTAAAACTATTGGAGATGCTTACATGGTTGCTAGTGGTTTACCTATACCACGGACAGATCATGTTGAGGCAGTAGCAGAAATGGCACTTGATATGCAGCAAGCGATCGCTAAGTTTAATCTAGAGAATAATTGTGAACTCAGCATCCGCATTGGGATTAATTCCGGACCTGTTATTGCTGGAGTTATTGGCACGAAAAAGTTCATTTACGATCTGTGGGGTGATGCAGTTAATACTGCTAGTCGCATGGAATCTCATGGAATTCCTGGTGCGATTCAAGTTACCACTAGCACTTATAATTTATTAGAGAATAAGTATGTTTTTCAGGAGCGTGGGGTTATATCCGTTAAAGGTAAAGGGGAAATGAAAACTTATTTATTGGTTGGGAGAAAAGTAAGTATAAAAAAAGAGAGCGGCAAGAGAATTGACAAAAAAATAGTTCTTTAGCAAGATTTTGTGAAATTTGTATTTCAAAGTGCCAAATTTAGTAGACCTCTCCGGAAAAGAGGGAACAGGGAACAGGAAGAAGTAATTGATAATTTCTGGATAAGAATTGATTCTATTTTTAATTTTCGGAGATGTCTAGTTTATATCCCTAAGTCCTGCTTATATTAAGTTTTGTGTGCGTTTGCCCTGGGTCAAGGGGTCTTAACACTCAGTACCAGGTCATCGAGGTGGGAACTGGTCGCTAGGATGCTGCCAAATCTGCTCCGTTGAGTAAGGACCTGTGATGGTGGAAGTAGAGACGATACCGTCCAGGCAACCTGGGGTCAGGGCCTTGGCGAACCAACACTCGATTGGAGCCTCGGTCTTAACCGGGAATCCAATCTTATGTGGGGTGTTGTATCGACGACCGTAGTGGAACGGTTGACCAGCGACGAAGATTGCGTCTGCGTCGAGTTGTTTCTCTGCCTCTTCCATCAGGCGTGTGGCGTAACGCTTGCCTTGGTGTTCGGGCAACACTGCTAGCGGTGCTAGCACGTACACTTTAAGGTGTGGTGCTTCGTCAATTGTCATCGGGGTGTAGCAAGCGTGGGCGACTCCCTTGTAGATGATAGAGAAACTACCGTCTTCTATCAGGTCTCTAGCCAGATCGGCGTAGAGTTTGGCGTGCCGCTCGTCATAGAGTCCTCCAGCTGCAGCGAAAGCCTCATACTGGATTTTCCAAGCAAGTTCGGTGGTCATAGTGCCTTGTTTGAGTACATTAATTAGTAACGCCCCTGACTGGTGAAGTCAAGATTTGGAGAGCCTTCGCTCTTATTCACCTTCACCGCGTTGCTCGGGTTCAAGTAGACCCTCGCTCGCGGAGGGAACAACTTGCTCTCCGGGCGTAACCTATAATATCATGTCCGGTTGAATACTGACACTTTGGAGGAAGTAAGGCAGAAGGCAGAAGGCAGAGGGCAGAAGGAAAGACAAGGTTAGAAGGGAGAAAGTTTTTTTATCACTGATTATCCGGACATGATATAATTAATTATAGGAGGCTATTTTTTTGCTGTAAAGGTCTTGGCCACAAATTGTCTCTGACAACTCTGGCACTGATATTTCATTTGTTATGAATTGTACCATTTTTTTACAGTATGACTACTACCACGTAGGGAGAAAGAATTGATGATTTATACGCATGGGATTGATTTGATTTTTGGGTAGTCCTGCTGAGGAATGGCGAAGATACATAAGTTTTGTAATTTATGACCACACCTCCCACACCCTCTCTACCATTACTATGCACCACCACCGATTTTTGATTATCGGAGATGTCTAATGCAAAAAAAATCATAGCCAAAATCACCAAAGCTGAAAACTTTTCCATTCCTGAGATTTCTACAACAAGATTCCTGCGATACAAGCAGTCATAAAACAAGCAATAGATCCACCAATCATTGCCCTAACTCCCAATTTTGCTAGATCGTGCTGTCGTGATGGTGCAATAGAACTAATTCCACCTATCTGTACCGCAATGGCACCAATATGAGAAAACCCACATAAAGCATAAGTAGCAATAATTTGCGATCGCTCAGAAATAACGTTTACTGTTTCCCCTTTTTGAGCATTTTCAATCAGTGTCTTTAAATCTAAATAAGCAATAAATTCATTCAAAATCGTTTTCTTTCCGAGCAAAACCCCCACTTCAGGACAGTCTGTCCAAGGTACTCCCATCAACCAAGCAACAGGTGCAAATAATATGGAAAAAATCCACTCCAAGGATAACTGAGGCAACCCCACAACAGCACCTATCCATCCCAATAGTCCATTTACCATTGCAATCAATCCTATAAAGGCAATCAACATTGCTGCCACATTGACTGCTAATTTTACTCCTTCTCTAGCACCTACTGTTGCTGCATCAATAACATTGGCATAAGTTTGCTTTACCTCTACCTTTACCGTTCCCGCAGTCGGAGACTCTTCTGTTTCTGGCAACAAAATTTTTGATATTGCCAATGCTGCGGGTGCCGACATTACGGAAGCAGCAATCAAATGTTCGGCAGGCACTCCAAAAGAAATATAAGCTGCCAACACCCCTCCAGCAACTGTAGCAAAACCACCTGTCATCACCGCGTGTAATTCTGAAAGAGTCATAGTTTCTACATAAGGTTTAATGAGCAAGGGTGATTCGGTTGAACCCACAAAAATATTAGCGGAACAAGCGAGAGATTCGGCGCCGGAAGTTTTCATAGTTTTCAGCATTATCCATGCAAATACTTTGACTACCTGTTGCAAAATTCCATAGTGATACAAAATAGTAATTAATGAAGAGAAAAATATAATTGTTGGTAGTATTTGGAAGGCAAAAAAGTGGTCGAGATAGCTTTCTCCAAAGACAAATTTTGCCCCTGCATCGGAAAATTTGAGTAACTGACTAACTATATCGGCGATAAATTTAAACACTGCCAAACCTGTTTTGCTTTTTAAAATTAGCAGTGCAAATAATAGTTGTAAACCTATTCCCCAGAAAACAGGTTGCCACTTAATTGCATTTCTTTTTGCAGATAACAAAATAGCTAAACCTACAAAAACTATTAATCCTAGTGCTGATATTAATCTTTCCACAATTCGTTATATTTCCTCTAATTGATTAGACTCTTAGACATATCCAATCATCAAAAATCAAATCAATTATCACACAAAAATTATAAATTATTCTTGCCTACTCCCTATTCCCTACTCCCTACTCCCTAGTTTCGTTATATTTCCTCTAATTGATTAGATTCTTAGATATATCCAATCATCAAAAATCAAATCAATTATCACACAAAAATTATAAATTATTCTTGCCTACTCCCTATTCCCTACTCCCTATTTTATTTTTTATTGGTGAAAATTATTAAATTATTGCTATAATTAAAAGTTGAATATTTTTTATATATCTAAACTAATTAAAATTAACTATGTCCTTACCTATTGTAGCTATTATTGGCAGGCCAAATGTGGGGAAGTCCACAATTGTCAATCGCTTGGCCGAAAGTAAAGACGCCATTGTCCATGACGAACCTGGAATAACACGCGATCGCACTTATCGTAACGCATATTGGCAAGACCGAGAGTTTCAAGTTGTGGATACAGGAGGTTTAGTATTTGATGATAACACAGAATTTTTACCCCTAATCCGGGAACAAGCTATGGCCGCTCTAGCAGAAGCAACTGTGGCAATTTTTGTGGTAGATGGACAAACGGGTATTACTGGAGGAGATGAAGAAATTGCCCAATGGTTACGTCAACAACCTGTTCCGACTCTCCTAGCAGTAAATAAATGCGAATCTATCACAGAAGGATTGACTCAAGCTGCTATGTTTTGGGAATTAGGATTAGGAGAACCTTACCCTATTTCTGGTATTCATGGCAATGGTACTGGAGAATTATTGGATGATTTAATCACCTATTTACCAGTAGCAGAAATTCCTGAAACTAATGAAATTAAAATAGCAATTGTTGGTCGTCCGAATGTGGGTAAATCGAGTTTATTAAACGCATTTATTGGGGAAAAACGGGCAATTGTTAGTCCTATTTCTGGCACGACAAGAGATGCTATTGATACTTTAGTAGAACGGAATGGAAAGACTTATCGTTTGATTGATACTGCCGGAATTAGAAAGAAGAAAAATGTGGAATATGGAGCAGAATTTTTTGGGATTAATCGAGCTTTTAAAGCTATTCGTCGCGCCGAAGTTGTGCTATTTGTAATTGATGCTTTAGATGGAGTAACAGAACAAGACCAAAAATTAGCAAATCGGATTATTGAAGATGGTAGAGCCTGTGTTATTGTAGTGAATAAATGGGATGCTGTAGAAAAAGATTCTTACACGATTTATACTTATGAACAGGAAGTAAGGTCACGACTATATTTTGTGGAATGGGCAGAGATGATTTTTATTAGTGCATTAACCGGACAACGAGTAGAAAAAATTATAGATTTGATTGATAATGCAGCTAAAGAATATCAACGTCGGGTGACAACTTCTGTAATTAATGAAGTATTAGAAGAAGCCATTAGTTGGAATTCTCCTCCGACTAACCGTCAAGGTCGTCAAGGTAAAATTTATTATGGAACTCAAGTAACAAGTAAACCACCAACAATTGCACTTTTTGTTAACGATCCTAAACGTTTTCCTGACAATTATCGGCGTTATATCCAAAGTCAATTTCGTCAACATTTAGGATTTAAAGGTACACCAATAAGATTACTTTGGCGTGGCAAAAAAGCTAGAGAAGTAGAACAAAATACTGTCAATAGAGCAACTCGTGTTTGAAGTAATTGATAATGGATAATTGATAATTAATTTCTATGAGGTTTAAAGCGTCTTTAGCAATAGATAATTGATAATGGATAATGATAATTTTTTTAAGCTTTGAGTAACAAGCAAGCTTTTTGAATGCAAAAATCATTCAATTTAGTACAAAATTTGGCAATCAAATAATTAACAATGAATAATTGATAATTATTAATTATTAAGTCCATTATCTATTTAATGAAACATTCTCATTGCTTCCAAACTTATTCCCAAAAAGTGGCAATATTTTTGACACGAATAAAATAGGATTTTTATATTAATAAAAAATCTTCTTCCTTCTTACTTTGATCACAGCCAAACCAAACGTTAGGAAATTTATAAATCCTGAAACTTTTTGTTGGTTCCCTGTTCCCTGTTCCCTGTTCCCTATTCCCTATTCCCTAGCGCGTAGCGCTATACTATTTAATTAATATGGATTTATTACGATCGCTACCTTTAGGATTATATCTAGAAAAACCCATAACATGGCTACATAAACTTGACCCTAGAGTTAAATTAATTTGGCTAATGAGCTTTCTTCTTAGTCCAGTGTTAGGAAGTTCAATTTGGCGTCTAATATTAGTAGGCATATTAATTATATTGACATTTACTGCCTCAATTCCTTTACGAGTTTGGAAAAAACAAATGGGTTGGTTACTAATGTTCTGTTCTTTAATATTTTTTATGAGTGCAGCAATCGCTCCGGATGGAATTGCAATTAACTATCAACCCCGTCTACCAAAAGATGAATTAGCTTTTGCTCAACAAACTGCTAATTTACCACCAGCACCAGAACCAAAAACTTGGAAAAACATTTTTGGTTTACTAGGAAAAGAAACCCCCCAAGAAGCTATTTCTCAAACGCCAAAATTAACTGAACTACCTCAACCAACTTCTTATAGCTACATCATTTTTCAACAAAGTCCCATTATCATAACCCGTCGTTCCGTGGATTTAGGCATTCGTATTGCCACCTTATTATTTACAGTCATTTATAGCACTAACCTATATCTTTTAACCACAGCCTCAGAAGAAATTACAGCAGGTATAGAAGACTTAATGGAACCTCTGAATAAATTAAAATTACCTGTAACTGAAATAAGTTTAACTTTAACCCTATCTTTAAGATTTATACCTCTAGTTTTAGAGGAGATACAGAATTTAGTTCGTTCAGTTAGAACTAGAGCAATTAACTGGAAAAAATTAGGACTCCGACAAGCTTCTCAGATATGGTTAATAGTAGCAGAAAGACTATTAGAAAATTTGCTATTGCGAGCCGATCAAATTGCCAGTGCAATGAAAGTCAGAGGTTTTACAACTGCGGACCAGCATAGAGTACAATGGCACGATCTAAAGTTAAAGGCATTAGACTGGATAGTATTGATTAGTTTAGGGTTATTCTGGTGGATTAGGTTGGCTTGGGGAGGACAAGGTTAAAACAAAATAATATATTCTTAATTTAACAAGTAATTATCTGGTATTGTTATATAGTCAAGTATAATTATTGTAAAAATAGCTGTGGAATACTTAGTTTGAGTTTCTGATTAATATTGTTGATATTTTTCAGCTCAAAATTGCAGATTGAGACTTATAACTAATGTCAAACAATCACAATTTTGAGAAAATATAATATTTTACAGATATATATTTTCTTTTTTCTGGATATATTCATCCACTTCTCAAAGTATTTAAGAAAATACAAAAATCTAGATTTTCTGTTCAACCAGAAAGTCTAAAATCTAAAATAATAGGGGCTGTCAATTGACAAAGGCCACTAAATTATTTACAAATCTTGTGATTATCTGCTGATTTGAAGCCTAAATGACCAACGAAACTTACATGAACCATCCTAATTTTGGCCTTTTATACAGGGTGTGCTTAGTTGAGGATAAGCAAGAATTATTTACTACTCTCTATGCTCAACGCTTATTTTTTTTAGTAACTAATGGAATAGGTGGTATAAAATTTGAACCAGTGGGTCGCTCCGACGCACGCTTAATGGTGGAAATTCGTCTTCGCCAGCTACGTCGCAATGGTCAAGTGGCTGATTACCAAAAACTCCAGCAAGTTCACAAAAATACTTTTCAATAATAACTGCCTTTAACTTCCACTTAATTTAAGAGGTACAACATTGATTGGTCTTCAGATACGACGCTCCCTTGACCGAGAGCGCAGGTCTTAGACCAACATTATCATAAAACATTCTCAAATCAACAGATAAAATGGTTGAGTCCATTGCTGAACGTATTACGAACATCTGCTCTCACTTACCTGACTCAGTACGGTTAATTGCCGTAACTAAACAGGTATCAGTTGATACTATTCGTGCTGCTTATGCAGGAGGAATACGAAATTTTGGGGAAAATAGGGTTCAAGAAGCAGAAGCAAAGCAAGCTCAACTACAAGATTTACCAGATATTACCTGGCATTTAATTGGCCATTTGCAAAGTAACAAGGTAGTAAAAGCTTTAAAGCAGTTTCAATGGATTCATTCTGTAGATAGCTTAAAACTGGCCAAACGCCTTGACGGTTTAGCAGAAGAGTCATCTTGTAGTCCTAATATCTGCCTACAAGTTAAAATTTTGCCTGATCCTAACAAATATGGGTGGAGCATACCAGAATTAATGACTGACTTAACAGAGTTAAATCAATGTCAAAATCTGAAAATTAAAGGTTTAATGACTATTCCACCCCAAGGATTAGATGATTTACAAACCCTATCAGTATTTGAGAAAACCCAGGAGTTAGCTCAGGAAATTAGCCAAAAAAATTTGTCTAATCTAAAAATCCAGGAGCTTTCAATGGGAATGTCAGAAGATTATAATCTAGCCATATCTGCCGGTGCTACTATGGTGAGACTAGGTAGAACTTTATTTGGTCAGAGGAGGATTAAATAAGCTGATATTATATCCAATACAACTTAAAAAGTAAAAATATAGTACACTACCAAGCGACTTGAGATGCTTAAAGCATAAGTGGATTTATCAGTTATGTGATGGGTTAAGCAAATAATACGCCCAATTTTCATCTCTAGAGATGTCAAAATTAAGCCCTCTAGATTTTTAGCTCTCAAGCATTTGGTAGATACACTCTCACTTGAATTTAGTCCAAGTGTGCATTTGTTAACAAATACTCATACTTGTTAACTAAATAGTATCGGAGAATTTTAACAGTGAATAGTCTTTTTTCCAAGCTACGAGATTTTGTCGGACTCAACGAACCAGTTGAGTACGAATATGATTACGATGAAATGGAAGGAGAACAGTATCAAAGCGTTTATCCTCCACAACAGCAACCTCCTGCTGCGGTACCTGCTGAGGAGGAAAGTCGCAGTAACCGCCGATTAAGAAATCGGGCTACTGCTGCGACTCCAACTACTGCTAGCACAGGTACTACTGGAGTTGTTAAACAAGAATCTGGAATGGGATCGGTTATGAATAATGTAATTGGAATGCCAGGCGCTTTAAATGGAATGTCAGAAGTTGTGGTTCTAGAACCACGGACTTTTGAAGAAATGCCTCAAGCAATTCGGGCCTTAAGGGAGCGTAAATCTGTGGTTTTAAATTTAACAATTATGGACCCAGACCAAGCCCAAAGAGCAGTGGACTTTGTAGCAGGCGGTACTTATGCTCTTGATGGTCATCAAGAACGCATCGGAGAAAGTATTTTTCTGTTTACACCAAGCTGTGTGCAAGTCAGAACTCAAGCAGGTGTGGTCAACGAAATGCCACAGACTCAACCACGCCCTCGTGTGGGGACCTCTGGGTCTCAAGTTTGGCAACCCGAGCAAATTCAGATGATGCAATAGTGAAGGAACTTTGGGTATGGGGTTAAAATCATAAAGTAAAAATATAATTTCCTAGTAGAGTATATTTTTGATTTTTGAATTATATCTAACAAACTCCATTCCCAATTCCTAAATTTATAATATTTTTTAGATTTAAAAATGGTAACTGCTAAGTTAGGTTTAATCGGTGGTGGGGTAATGGGAGAGGCTTTGTTATCCCGCCTAGTGCAACAAAAAGTTTATCAACCCTCAGAAATTTTAGTTAGTGACCCGCAGCAACAAAGGCGAGATTTTTTAGCACAAGAATATGAGGTAGAGGTCACTACAGATAATCGCTTGGTGATTACGAGTACAACGGAGGCTGTTTTACTGGCGGTTAAACCTCAAATATTTGATAGTGTTGTATCACAACTGGGAAACTGGCAGGTTGGTAGTCAGACAACAACTTTGCCTTTGCTAATTTCAATTATGGCAGGTGTGCCTTTGCAAAAGTTGCAAGAGTCTTTTCCTGGGCAACCTGTAGTTAGAGTTATGCCGAATGCTCCAGCAACAGTGGGTGCAGGAATGAGTGCGATCACAGCGGGGCAGAATGTGCAACCAGAACAAAAGCAGTTAGCTACTCGCATTTTTGAATCTGTAGGTCAGGTAGTGGAAGTACCAGAAACTTTAATGGATGCAGTTACAGCGGTATCTGGTTCCGGACCTGGTTATGTAACGATTTTTATAGAATCCTTGACAGATGGGGGTGTTTGTGCAGGTTTGCCTAGAGCGATCGCTTACAAGTTAGCATTGCAAGCAGTTTTGGGAACGGCGGTTTTATTACAGGAGTCGGGAATACATCCTGCACAGTTGAAAGACCGGGTGACAAGTCCTGGGGGAACAACTATTACTGGAATTGCTGAGTTAGAAAGTGCTGGTTTTCGTTCTGCTATCATCGAAGCTGTCTTGGCAGCAAAAGCAAGGTCTCAGGAGTTGGGAAATAGATAAATTATTTCATTTAATTAGTTATAATAATTTGTTTGTAGTTGGGCTTTAGCCCCTCCAATAGACCTCTCCGGAAATTAAAATTCAACAACCTTGTGACCATGAAATAAGGTCTCAAGCCTCCCCTTGGCTGTGCCGCGAGCTTTCGCTCTACAAGGGGATGAAAAAAAAATTCCGGTTTTCAAGCCTCCGACTTAAGCCGGATGTACTTATAACTGATAACTTATAACTGAAATGACAGGAGTTTCAGGTGAATTATCGGAGATGTCTAATAGACATCTCCGATAATTAAAAATTAAATCAATTATCGGGCATAAATCATCAATTCTTTCCCCCTACTCCCTACTCCCTACTCCCTACTCCCTCTTTTCCGGAGATGTCTAATATTTATGTTAGGGCTAGAGCAAAACTACGAGCTTAATTATAAGTGTTTTACCTAATTTGACACTCCACGGACTAAAGTCGCGTGGAGTCTTCAGAGGAGCTGTAAATCGGGTTAAAACCACGATTTTCACATTGCTCGAAACAACCACATTGCCAGTACCGTACCGTGGTACGTATACAGCAGCAGTCCACTAGGCGGTGCCAATTGCCACTACTCTCTCCGGTCATACATACCATTGAACCTACTTTTTAAGTTGTTAGTTGATTATAACACATTTTTTGACTACGGATTAAAATCCGTCGAATCGTTTCCATCCACCGCTTAAAAGACGGTGGTTTCCCACTTACCGAAATTTTACGATGATATTTTAGCTTTAAACTCCGGATATGGCATTATAAGAAAATTTCCGGATGAATTAACTCAAAACCTTCATCCCTCAATTTTTGATTTGATACTCTAGCATTAAAAGGGCGCGTTGAAGGAGTCGAGGTATCCCAATAAATCTTTCCTAAACCCTGATATTTGTGTAAACCATCAAGTAATTCTCGACTAATCATTGGTACATTACTTACCAAATTGTAAATACCCTGCAACCGTTTCTCTCTAGCAAACTCCAACGCTCCCACAATATCATCTAAATGAATCCAGTTTGTAACATCATCGCCACTACCAGGGCGAGTTTTACCTTCCCACCTACTAAAAATTTTCACTAACTCCCGACCTGGACCATAAATTCCCCCTAAACGCAGAATACACATCCTTTGTTGGGGAGTGGATGCAGATAATAAAACCTCCTCAGTTTCATGGAGAATTTTTCCACCTTCAGTTGAGGGGGTAACAGGGGAATTTTCATCTACCCACTCACCATTTTTGTCACCATAAACTGAGTAACTACCTGTATAAATTATTTGTTCTACAGTAGGAGTTTGTTTCAAAGTAGCAACTAGAGTTTGGGCAGTTTCTAGGTAAGTTTGTTTGTACTCCATCCCGATATGAGAGCGAAAACCTACACTCAACAATACTACTTCTTGATTTTGCAATACATCCTGCATGGCGCTAGAGTCATTGCCTTTCATTACTACTACTTTTGGTGCGATATTTTTTAGTTCTGAAACTCGTTCCGGAGTAGTCGTAGTTAGGGTTAATTGATGACCTTTCTGACTCCAGAGTTTAGCAATTGTACTACCTACATAACCACAGCCAATAATTGCAATTTTCATTCTGTTTTTCCAAATATTACTTACTTTTGATACTATACCTCATTGAGTTAAAATATGGTAGTTTAGCTATTAGTAATTAGCTCTGCTCCTTGAATAGTAATATCATGTTTGGATCAGCGCATTATAATAATTTTTTTGTTTGTAGTTGGGCTTTAGCCCATCATCTTTATCTTAGGGCTAAAGCCCAACTACCAGCTCAATACTAATTACTATTCTAATTATGATAATTGCTATAACAATTTTTGACTCTTAATTATAGGGAGATTTTTATTAGTATTATGAATATAGCAGAAAATTCAATTTATCAAGTGGGAGGTAGTTTACCCCCGGATGCTCCTACTTATATAACCAGAATTGCCGATGAACAACTTTATCAAGGTTTGAAAGATGGTGAATTTTGTTATGTATTGAACTGCCGTCAAATGGGTAAATCTAGTTTAAGAGTCAAAACTAGACAAAGATTGGAAGCAGAAGGAATTGCCTGTGCAACTATTGATATTACAGAAGTTGGTACTTGGGAAGTTACTGCCGACCAATGGTATGCTGGAGTTATTGATAGTATTGTCAGTAGTTTAAATTTAGATGATTTTTTTGATATTGATGAGTGGTGGTCGGTTACAAATAGACTCTCGAATGTGAAACGTTTTAGTAAGTTTATCAGGGATTTTTTGTTGCCTACTGTTAAGCAAAATATTGTAATTTTTATTGATGAAATTGATAGTACCCTCAGTCTACCTTTTAATATTGATGATTTTTTTGCCGTGATTCGAGATTGTTATAACAAAAGAGCAGATAATTCAGATTATCAAAGATTAACTTTTGTGATGATTGGTGTAGCAACTCCGGCAGATTTAATTAGGGATAAAAAACGCACTCCTTTTAATATTGGTATACCTATAGAATTAACTGGTTTTAAAATCTCAGAAGTAGCTGCTTTAAGTGGAGGTTTGAGAGACAAAAATCAAGATATTAATCGGTTATTAGAAGCTGTATTATTTTGGACTGGAGGGCAACCTTTTTTAACTCAAAAATTGTGCAATTTAATTCAGAAAAATGGAGATTTTATTGGGAAAAATCAAGAAGCAGAATGGGTAGAGAATTTAGTACAAAACCAAATTATTGAAAATTGGCGGATACATGACGACCCAGAACATTTAAAAACAATAAGCGATCGCCTTTTAGTTAATGAAAAACGGGCAAGTCGGTTATTAGGTTTGTATCAGCAAGTTTTGAATAGTGGGGAGGTAGTAGCAGATGATAGTTCCGAACAAATGGAACTGCGACTGACTGGTTTAGTAGTAAAGTATGAAGGTAAATTGATAGTAGCTAACCGCATTTATCAGTCAGTATTTAATGTTACTTGGGTAGAGAAAGAATTAGCAGGTTTGCGACCTTATTCAGAAGCTTTTGCTGCATGGTTAGCTTCTAGTTATCAAGATGAGTCGCGACTGTTGCGGGGTCAAGCTTTACAGGAAGCTCTAGCATGGGCAGCAGCTAAGAGTTTGAGCGACCAAGATTATCAGTTTTTAACAGCAAGTCAAGAACTAGATAAACGAGAAATGCAACAGACATTGGCAGCAGAAAGACAAGCAGCTCAAATATTAACTGAGGCAAATCAGATATTAGAAGTATTACTCAAAAGCGCGTCATCAAAAACTCTATTTATCGCTGGTCAAGAATTTGAGGCATTACTAGAAGCATTAAGAGCAGCAAAAATTCTACAATCATTATCCAAATTAACTAGAACAAAAGCTGATGCTGAAATGCTGGTGGTAACAGCACTGCATCAGGCAGTCTATGGAGTCAAAGAGCGTAATCGTTTGGAAGGACATAAAGATGGAGTAAGTAGTGTTTGTTTCAACCCTAGTGGTACTTTGATTGCTTCTGCTAGTAGGGATAATTCTCTGAAACTCTGGAGTATTGACGGCAGAGAATTAAAAACTTTGACGGGACATAGCGCTTCCATCTATAGCATCTGTTTCCATCCTGATGGTCAGATACTTGCATCTGCGGGTTCTGACAACACCATTAAACTCTGGAGTATTGACGGAACAGAATTACAAAGTTTGACAACAGGACATACCGATCTGGTTAGTAGTGTTAGTTTCAGTCCGGATGGTCAAACTCTTGCTTCTGGAAGTTTTGATCAAACTATTAAACTTTGGAGTTTAGATGGTAGGGAATTACAAACTCTGGTTGGACACAACAAGCGGGTCTCTAGCATCAGTTTTAGTCCTGATAGTCAAACGATTGTATCTGCCAGTGCGGACAACACTATCAAACTCTGGAGTTTAGATGGCAAAGAATTGCAAACTCTGATTGGACACAAGAATCGGGTCTCTAGCGTCAGTTTTAGTCCAGATGGTCAAACAATTGCATCTGCCAGTTCAGACACAACTATCAAACTCTGGAATTTAGATGGCAAAGAATTAAAAACTTTTACAGGTAACAGAGATTGGGTAAATGCGGTTAGTTTTAGCCCTGATGGTCAGATACTTGTATCTGCTAGTGCAGACAAAATCATTAAATTATGGAATATTAAGGACAAGGAAGTACAAACTTTCCGTGGCCACAGTAATAGAATTTATAGCGTCAGTTTTAGTCCAGATGGTCAGACTATTGCCTCTGCTTCTAGGGACAATACAATTAGACTCTGGAGAGTTAAAAGCACAGAACGAAATATTTTCAATGGTCATACCAATGAGGTTAGTAATGTCAGTTTTAGCCCTGACGGTCAAACTATTGCTTCCGCTAGTTATGACACCACTGTTAAACTTTGGAATCTTGATGGCAGAGAACTGAAAACCCTTAATGGTCATACAGGTAGAATTTATAGCGTCAGTTTTAGCCCGACTCAGAAAATTATTGCTTCCGCTAGTGAAGATGAAACTATTAAACTCTGGAGTCTAGACGGTAAGGAACTGCAAACTTTTCAGGGACATAGAGAACGAGTTTATGATGTTAGTTTTAGCCCCGACGGTCAAACCCTTGCTTCTGCTAGTTACGACAACACTGTTAAGCTCTGGAGTCTAGATGGTAAGGAACTAAAAACTTTTCAGGGACATAGAGATGTAGTCTTTCATGTCAGTTTTAGTCCAGATGGCAGAATAATTGCTTCTGTGAGTAAGGATGGTAGCATCAAACTTTGGCATTTGGATAGTAAGGAAGAACAAACTATTCAAGAATATGGGAATGCTGTGATTACAGTTACTTTCGACCCTACTGGGAAGCTACTTGCTACTGCTAGTGATGATGATACTATTAAACTTTGGAGTCTTGAGGGAATTAAACTACAAACTTTTAAGGGGCATAGTGGTAGGATTTATAGCCTCTGTTTTAGCCCTGATGGTCAGATTATTGCCTCTGCGAGTATGGATAGAACTATTAAACTTTGGAATCTTAATGGCAGGGAATTACATACTTTTCAAGGATATCGCCGTGGTATTAATAGTATTTGTTTCAGTCCAGATGGTCAAATGATTGCCTCTGGAAGCACAGATGGCAAAGTAATTTTGTGGAATTTGAATCTGGAAAGTCTGATAACACTCGGTTGTGAGTGGGTGGGAGATTATCTCCAAAATAATCCTAATGTTAGTCAGAGCGATCGCCAACTATGTGAAAATTTTTGATATTCAATTCTGTCAATCAAAAATTGGGAGTATCAATAGACTTCTCCAGAAAAGAGGGAACAGGGAACAGGGAACAGGGAGATGTCTAATATGGCAAGAGCTTTAGATTTATACTAAAATTTCTAAATATTTATTTCAATAAATCAGCAAAAAAATGCTATTTCGACAACTAATAGACCCAATAACAAGTACCTATACTTATCTATTCGCCGATCGGGCAAATAAAACAGCAGTGTTAATCGATCCAGTTTTTGAACAGGTGGAACGAGACTTGCAATTATTAACTGAATTAGGATTACAACTAAACTATTGCTTGGAAACACATATTCATGCAGACCATATTACAGGAGCTGGTAAACTACGCACCACTACAGGATGTTTAGGTATTGTGCCAAAAAACGCTCAAGTGACTTGTGCCGATCGCTTTCTGGACGATCGAGAAATATTAGAAGTAGGAGAAATTCAGATTCAGGCGATCGCTACTCCCGGTCATACAGACAGCCATTTAGCCTATTTAGTAAACAACAAATACCTACTAACAGGAGACTCACTATTAATTAGAGGTTGTGGTCGGACAGATTTTCAAGGGGGAGATGCAGGAGTCTTATATGATGTAGTGACTCAAAAGTTATTTACACTTCCTGATGATACTTTAGTTTATCCCGGTCACGACTACAAAGGTCAGACTGTTTCTACTATTGGGGAAGAAAAACAATTTAATCCCCGTTTTGTCGGTCGCGATCGCTTTAACTTTATTCAATTTATGGCCACTTTAAATTTAGCTTACCCTAAAAAAATGGCAGAAGTTGTGCCAGCGAATCAAAAGTGTGGTAAAATCACCGATAATTTGGATTGAAAACTTTGCCCTTTCTAGTGGCTCACTACTGAAGCTGAATAAATTGGACACGGGTTAGCGCAACAACTAGAGCTACTATTATTAGATATCTCCAGAAAATAAACTTGCCCTTTATTTAGCATCAGCTAGAGTTGTAAAAGTTCCTCAAAAAATCATTTTTCGCACCTTTTTCCTGAAAATATCTTGCCTGTTCCCAGTTAAGTGTTCCCTATTCCCTACTATAGCAATCCTATTTCAATTGTAAGATTTTGGTGGCAGTTAGGAGTCAGTCCTCAGTCCTCAGGAGTCATAATTTTCAAGCTTTTCAGCTCAAATTAACTATCATAAAAATTCTCACATCTCATTCCTGATTGCTATATATGCAAAAAGTCTATATCTTTTTCACGCCTATGTCTATTAAGTATTTTACCGGAACATGATATAAGTTATATTTGTAGCAAATCACTTTAAAGATGTCACAAATAGTTTCAAACTGAAAATGTGAAATAATTTCCTGAAATTACTGTATAGTCAAAGTTTTTAGCCTAAAATATCAAATCTGCTTGGTTCGGAGTGCTATAAGAAACCGGGTTTATGAGATATAGATGTTAATATGGTTAGGTATTTAATACAAATCCGGTTTCTAGAATTTTTATACCGAATACTACCGGATTTGATCTAAAATCTTACTTTTGACTTTTGACTCTCTTAAGTGTGTCTTACATTCTGAGGAGACCTCAGAATTACCGAAAAAATGGGTCTAAAGCCTCGCCCTAGAAGGGCGACTTTCTCGCCTTAATATTTTTTTTCAAATAATTGTTTTATCTGGGAAAATGTGTGATAAAATAATAGTATAGAAGCAAAAAGATAACAATGTTAGTAAGAGAGGCTAAGTTATTAAACGGGACATCGAATCAATATAAATCCTTGGATGAAGCTATCAGGACAGCACAGTTTATTAGAAATAAAGCTGTCAGATATTGGATAGATAATCAAGGAGTAAATAAGTCGCGTTTATACAAACTGAGCAAAGAATTAGCTAGTGAGTTTGCCTTCGTCAATCAATTAAATTCATCAGCTAGACAAGCCTCAGTAGAAGTAGCTTGGACTTCAATTAGTAACTTTTATCGTCGCTGTAAAGAAGGAGCTAAAAAGAAAGGATATCCTAAATTTAAAAAACATTGTCGGTCTGTAGAATATAAACAATCAGGTTGGAAACTGTCAGACGATTGTATGTTTATAACTTTCACCGATAAGTTTAAATCTGGCAAGTTTTCTCTGTATTGTGATTCAGAAACAAGAGAAGATTTGTTCAGACTAAAAATTAATCGGGTGAGAATAGTTAGACGTGCAGATGGCTATTATTGTCAATTTTGTTTAGACGCTGATAGAAAAGAATCAGGAAATTATACTGGTAATGTCATAGGTATTGATTTAGGACTAAAGTATTTCTATAAAGACCAAAACGATAATGGGGTTGTTTATCCTCAATATTTGAGAAAATCACAGAAGAAATTAAAACGCCGACAACGACAGTTAAGCAAAAAGTTTGTTAAAGGTAAAAAGCCTCAATCAAACAATTACCACAAAGCAAGAATTAGACTAGGGTTATGTCACTTGAAGGTGAGTAGACAGCGTAAAGACTGGAGCTGTAAGCAAGCTCGGTGCGTAGTAGCATCTAACGATGTTGTCGTCTATGTAGACGCGGAGCGGCGTGCCGAAGGCAGACCTGAAGATACAAAACATGGTCAAAAACCATCATTTGGCAAAGTCTATATCTGACGCATCGTGGTATCAATTCACTCAATGGCTAGAATATTATGGAAAAATTTGGGATAAATCAGTTGTTGTAGTGAATCCCAAATACACTTCGCAAGATTGTTCTAATTGTGGACATAGAGTCAAGAAAACTTTGTCAACTCGTACTCATGTTTGCCCTAACTGGCAAACTGAAATATGCCGTGACACTAACGCAGCACGAAATATTTTGAGCCGTGGATTGGAAATAATAGGCATTGAGTGGAATCAAGGTACCGTAGGGCATACGGGAACCTCCTAGTAATAGGGAACGCTTTGGGAGATAACGGCCTCTGCTAATGATGGGCGACTTGATTTAGTAAGTTGTGTCGATGAGCAAAGAATCACATAAGCGTGAGAATCCCCGTGCCTGATAGCCGGGGAGTATGTCAAACACTTGCTTTTTACTTCCGTGAAACGGTATTACTCATGTTAGTTTCGATTATTGGTCATTTCCTAGCAGTCGCTATTGGCATTACTCTAGGATTAATGGGTGGTGGTGGTTCTATGTTGGCAATTCCAGTTTTAATCTATGTTATGGGATTGGATGCCAAAGAGGCTATTGCCATGAGTTTTGTGGTGGTGGGTATAGTAAGTTTAATAGGGCTAATTCCTCATTGGCAACAGGGAAATGTCAACTTCAAAGTTGCCATAATTTTTACTCCACCTGCAATGTTGGGGTCTTTTTTAGGAGCGCGTCTAGCTTCACTACCACTGATTACAGATACTATTCAATTGATTGCTTTTGCTATAATGATGCTAGTTGCCAGTGTGTCAATGATTTGGGGTCAGCTAAATCAGTTGCAGAATGAATTACCACATTCACCTAAAAATCATGGATGGGCAATGATGCTGGAAGGATTAGGGGTAGGAACTATCACAGGTTTTGTAGGTATTGGTGGGGGATTTGTGATTATTCCCGCATTGGTGCTTTTGGGTGGAATTCCGATGAAGGAAGCGATCGGCACATCTTTACTGGTTATTGCTTTTAAGTCAGTAACGGGGTTTGCCGGTTATTTAGACCAAGTGGTTTTGAATTTTAATTTAATTGTTTCTTTTACACTTGCCGCAGGAGTTGGTACTGTTAGTGGTGCTTATTTAACTAAGGCGCTTGAGGCCAAACAACTTAAGAAGGGGTTTGGTTATTTTGTGTTTGCTATAGCAGTTTTAATTTTAACTCAACGTTTGATTTTTGATTTAGGATGATATAGCCAGAATTTACTAAAAGAAGAGATATTCTGGCCTTTAATTCAAGGTTTAATACTTATTAAACAAACTCTAAGTATTACTCCGATTTAACTTTATCCAATAATTTGACAAAAAAACTTGTTAATAAGCAACAAAAAGTGTTATTATGATAGTTTGGCAAAATGTTGTAAGCATGAATGCCAAGGTTGAGTTAGGGTGAAAATTAACTATGACAACACAAGTATTGCCTAAAGTCAATAGCCTTGGAGACTGGGCATCCTTAGCCTTTGAAAAGCATTTTCAGAAAACTCTGAAACATGAACCAGAGGTACTAAAAGATCGAGACCCAGAGGAACTGCATCAAATGCGGGTGGGTATGCGTCGTTTGCGCTCTGCTGCTCAAGGTTTTCGACCTGTTGTAACTTTGCCAAAAGCTGCTCAAGATCAAAAGATTGGTAAAATTGCTCGTTGTTTAGGGGGTTTAAGGGATTTAGATGTGCTTTTAGAAGCTCTAGAAAATCGCTATAAACCAAATTTACCTACTCTAGAACAAGTTGAGCTGGATAAGGCTATGCAGCAGTTGCGAAAACAGCGTCGCCAAGCTTTTAAAAAAGTACGAGCAATACTCGGAGATAAGAGTTATCTAATGTTGAAACAGAAATTGCAGGAGTGGTTAGATAGCCCAATTTATACAGATATTTCTCTACTACCAATTCAAGAAGTATTACCAGATTTATTATTACCTGAAATTAGTCAATTATTTCTTCATCCTGGCTGGTTAGTAGGGGCAGAAAAAGAAGATTTAGAAACAAGCGATAATCAGGATTTCTTGCTGCAAAAAACTAATTCTAAATATCAAGTTATCAAAATTAATAATGAGACCTCTGCTATAAATATTAGTGATACTGAGGAGGAAAACCTACATAGTTTGCGCAAAGAAGTAAAGCGGGTTCGTTACCAAATGAGTTTATTTACTGAATTTTACGGCCCAACTTATGAGGCTTATTTAAAAGATATGAAAGAACTCCAAGAATATCTTGGTGATATTCAAGATAGTGCAGTTTTAAGAGAATTTATGGAAAATATCTTGCAATCTAACATTGACAAAGTTCTTCCCAACTTGGCAATGCAACTGAAACAAAGTAGAGAGAAAGCATTGCGGAAATGGCAAGTTTTACAAAGACGGTATCTTAATATTCAAGTTCGACAAAATTTCCGCTCTGAATTATTGCGACCTGTGACATAAGTTTGGATGAGTGTATATATATAGCACAGAAGAAGCAAAAGCTTATATGGCAACAGGTAGCACAGACAAAAAGATTTCCGTTGTCCCTCAAGTGCAACGTCCGGAGGATGTCAAAAGCTCTAACTTTTTACTGCGACTGTTATAGTTAAAGATTGGCAGTAGGTAAAACTTGAGCCAAGAACAGAAAAAATATAAAATTTATCTCATCTAAAAAAAATTATGTTTATGGCTTCCTTCTTGCATCAGAAATAGAAAGTTATCCCTTATAAGTTTTTCAGAAATAATTTTCTAATGGCGTTGCTGATGGGTGGGTATGATTTGTATTTGTTGGTAATTGTTAAATCATTGAATAACAAATACTTGAGATTATTCAGTCTTTATTTTCATGCCTTGATTCAGCAACGCCTTTCCAATTTGATTTTTTATTTCGTCGGCCTAAAATCGGGTATAACACTCCCACTATAAATTTCATTTGAGCGAATTAAAATTAGTGGGATATTAAAACTAGCCACTAATTTTTACTTCTGACTTCTGACTTCTGACTTCAAAAAGCTTAACCTATTACTAATCTTTTAATTACCTAATTTTTACTTTACTGAGATAAGCTCAATACTGTTTATTACAAATCAGTATTTTTTTATTGAAATATTTAAATATGGCTCCAACTTCAAGAGCAATTATAGACACTAATCAACATCATGTAGGCACTGAACCTCATCTACACTTTTATCAGAAAGGAGAAACAATACCTTTAATGTCCCAAGGTATTTGGCAAATTTGTCAGGGTTTAGTGCGACTCAATACCCTTTATCCAGTAGGTGAAGAAAGTCTTTTGGGTTGGGCAGGTCCTTCTATGTGCTTTGGCAGTTGTTTTTCCTACTTGGACAGTTATCGAGCAACTGCTTTGTCAGATGTTTGTTTAATGTTCTATACTATGATCGAAATAGAAACTTCCCCAAAACTAACCCAAGAGTTGTTGCCTCAGTTAGGAAGACGATTTAGGCAAACAGAGGCTTTATTAGCGATCGCTGGAAAACGACGAGTAGAAGATCGCCTGCATCAATTATTATTGTTGTTAAAGCAAGAATTTGGTCAATCTTTGGGTGATGCTACTAGGTTAAATATTCGTTTGACTCATCAAGATATTGCTGCTGCAATTGGTACCACGCGAGTAACTGTCACCAGACTATTAGGAAAATTAAAACAGCAGGAGTGGATTAGTATAGATAAAGATCGCCATCTAATCTTGAGAAATGAGACTTTTGCAAACTCATCAGATTTGTTTAGATTTGACAGAAATACTTATTACAGAACTTAATTTACTATTATCTCTACTTAGTACAAAAAATGGAAAAAATTTATTGCACATAGCGTCGCCGTCGTAAACGACGTTCTTTTAATATTAAAACTTCTGCCTGATTTTCTTCTCTAGCAACCCGAACTAATAATCCAGCTAAAAGCAAACTACCAATCATTGAACTACCACCATAACTAAACATTGGTAATGGCAAACCTGTAGTTGGTAGCGCTCCAGTAGCAACACCTATATTTAGTAAAGACTGCCCTACTAAGGCTATCATAACTCCAATGGCTACAAGTTGATGTTCCATGAGTCGAGCTTTGAAGGCAACTTTCAGAGCAATAATACTGTAGACAACTAATAAGAGAAATAATATTAAGGCCCCTACAAAACCAAACTCTTCAGCATAAACAGAAAATATAAAGTCGCTATAGGGAATAGGGAGAAAATGTAACTTTTGTTGAGATAATCCAAAACCACGTCCCCAAATATCTCCAGAAGCAACTGCTAGTAAACTTTGAACCAACTGATAACCATCACCCATTGCATCTGCCCAAGGATTTGTAAAAGAAAGAATTCGCCTCCTTTGATAATCATTAATGCTGACACTAATGGTAGCTAAAAGAAATCCAGCTAAAGCAATACCTCCAAGATAAAAGTAAGGTAGTCCAGCAGCAAAGGCAATAAACCATAATATTATACCACATAAAGCGGTGGTACTCAAGTTAGGCTGCAGGAGAATAGATGCTAGTACCAAAGAAAAAATGGATAACCAAGTTATTCTAACTAACCAACTCAAGCGATTCCATTTACTAAACAAATAAGCTGCTTGTAGTACTAGAAAAGGTTTCATTAGTTCAGAGGGTTGAAGCAGTACTGGGCCTAAAGATATCCAGCGAGTTGCCCCATTAATAGTGGTTCCTACTCCGGGTATCAAGGTAATTAATAATAGAGTAAGTATCAGAATTAAACCTACTTTGGCAGTTTGTAATATTGCAGACAAGGGGGTATAAACAACTACATTGAATCCTACCATCCCTACTAAAACCCATATTAACTGGCGTTTAAAGAAGTATAGGCCGTCTCCATATTCTGTTGCAGCACTGGCATAGGAAGCTGAAAATAATACTACTAGACCTGTGCATAGCCAGAGAAATGTTAACCATCGTAATAATCTAGCTTCTATTGCCCATGTTTGGACTTTAGGGTCAAAAAAAGGAATTAGATAACGTAAATACATAGTCAAGGGAATAGGGAATAGGGAATAGGGAATAGGGAATAGGGAATAAAAAAAGTGAGTTGTGTTAGTCCACTACTATCGGATCTAAAACTTTTTTATAAACGCGATCGCAACGTTTTGTTTCGACACCTGTTGTTAGCTGATAACCATTACTTTCATATAATTTAACAGCTTCTTGCAAGACTGTTGCTGTTTCTATCCAAATTTCTTGAAATTTACGTTCAGCAATTCTGTTTTCTAATTCTTTTAATAAGAATTTGCCTAATCCTTGACCTCTAATTTCTGGTAATAAGTACATTTTTCTAATTTCGACTGCTTTATTACCTCGTTCAATTGGATAATATGCTGAAGTTCCTAATATTTTTCCTTGCCGTTCTATTACCCAAAATTCTCCTCCTATATTTTGATAAAATTTTTCTACTTCTAAAACATCTCGATCTGCTCCTTCTGGTTCCCAGTTTAGATTATATTCGGCGAGAACATAACCAATAATATTTGCTGCTATTTTACGGTCATTTGGTTGCCAATTTCTAATTAAAAATTCACGATAATATTTTTTCATTTTTAGGGAGTAGGGAGTAGGGAGTAGGGAGTAGGGAATAAAAAACGGAATAATACCACAGCAGATTCCAAGTATGTGAGGTACAAATATTACATTAATACCTCTATAATGCAGGTATCTTATCTTGCCCGCTAGTAGTGTACCTAAATGATATGAAATTTTCTATATTTAATTGCTATGGTTATATTCCTACTAAATATTAGGAATTGTAGCACTACCTATTTAGGGTTGGCGCTCAAAAGTCTTTTTCAGGAGTAGGGGAGCGGGGGAGTAGGGGAGTAGAGAGTAATTAGGAAAAACGAGGAATTAATTAGGAGATAATCGGATATATTTGTACCTTAATTTTTCTCCTAATCCCCCCTGCCTTTTATGCTAATTTTTTGAGGGTTTTTAACTAAAAACCAGGAACTTTTTTCGATCGAAAAAGGCACTTACCTTTAAGAGTCAATGGTTTTATATTTTATCGGTAAGCCCTATTTAGGGCGCAGACATTGGTAAATCCTTTTTGGAGATAATTTGGGCTAAAAATAACTCAGAGATTACTTTTAACTTTTAATTTTTGACTTGCGCGTAGCGCTATAGAATTCATAAGTCATAATTAAAATATTCCTAGTTTAAAATATTTTTACTGATTAATTTAGGCTCCTGAATGCTGAATGCTAATTGCTAATCGCTGAATGCTTATTAATCAACTATGAATCCGAGGTTCTGGATGTAAATTACTCAGTATCTCACTTTCAAATATGGCTAATTCCTCTAATCTTTTCTCCACAATTGTCTGTTCAAAATAAGTTGTAGCTAAAATCCAATATACTCCATAATGTCTAGCTTCAGATGCCATTAAACTACGATAAAATTTTGCCAATTCTGGTTCGGGAGAATGATCGGCAAGTAAGCCTAAACGTTCGTGACTACGAGCTTCAATTAAACAGTAAACTAATAATAAATCTAACTTTCTTTCAGGTTCATTCCGCCGAACTTGACTATTTAAAGCTGCTCCATAAGGAGGAGCATTTAGGGGAGCTAATGGGATATTACGACGTTCTAGCCACTGGTTAACTTGTTCAAAATGTTCTAGTTCTTCACGGGCAATAGCTGTTAACATTTTGATAAGTTTAGCACTAGAAGGATAGCGAAACATTAAATTTAAAGCTACTCCTGCTGCCTTTCGTTCACAGTGGGAATGGTCTAATAATATAATGTCTAAATTGGCGATCGCTTGTTCGAGCCAAGCTTGGGAGCTAGGTTTTTTTATATATTTAATTGTTGGTGTTTTTGATAATTGCATAATTATTCTTGATTTTACTTTTAATCAGCTTTTGTTGCTATTTTTATAGCATTAAATTTCAGGTATAAATAATTTGATAATACTTTTTTAAAGTCAGATTTTGTGAATATAAATTAGTTGTTGGCATTGAAGAAATTCTAAATTTTGCGTTCGAGTCCCCATTCCCCGTAGCTAGGGGGTTTAATATTATCTGCCGAATTTTGCCCGAAAACGAAGCTCGTGCACAAGAAGCATCTGTGTATAGCTATTTCTTTAATTATCTAACCAATTCTCCAGATTATCAATAGTTGTCATCTCAAATATTTATTCTGCTCAAAGGTCTAATTTTGCTAAAGATAACTGTTATATTTGTGTTTGTATTTTTGGTGAAAATTATCCCAATATTCGCTGAATTAGACGCAATATAGCAATATGATTTGAGTTGTGAGATATTGAAAACTTTTAGGGAACAGGGAACACTTAACTGGAAACAGGGAACAGAGAAGAAGAAAAAAACGTATCATATTAGTATCATATTAATATAATAATTGCTATATTCTATACTTTTAAGGAACATCTCAATTCTCACAACTGATTCCTGATTGCTATATTTGTTTGACTGCTTACTTGATTTACCTTGTTTTTGAACCTCTTGTCGTCTTTTTTATTCTCCTACTTTTAGTCTTTCTTCCTTACCTTATACTCCCTTCCCGCTAGAAGGTTACCTAACCAAATTTGGCTATAAACTATATGCTGCAATGATCTACTGATTATAATTTTGTGCCGGGAAGGAAGTAGTTTAGCTCAAATAATTTATCCTTTCCTATTATACGATTTCTCAAAAGCTTTTATACATTTTATTGAGCGGGAGAGTAGGGGAGAAGTAAACAGAAGAATAATTAACATTATCTTGCTAATTATGAGCAAAAAAAATATTCGACTTGTTTTAATTACTTAATAACTGAAGTATTTCCCAAGTATAGCATTACTTTTGGGAATTAGTATTACCCGTTACCGAGAAATTAAGATATAAAGCCTCTCCATTCATGGATAAAAAAATTACTTTGAACCCAATCCTATTCTTTATAATAAAAGGTAATTATTAATTATTAATTGTTAATTGTTAATTATTAATTATTGAACTGCTATTTTTTTTCCTTATTTTCACTCCCATAACGTTCTTCTGCTATTTTCTGAACATGATCTGCAAAGTCTGGATAATGGTCTAATACTTTTTTAAAGTCATCTTTATCTAGGACAAATAACTCACAGTAAGTTAATGTTTGAACAGATGCAGTACGTCGTTTTTCGTATAAAAGGGCAATCTCTCCAAAGAATGTACCTGCTTCCATAATTCTATATGTAATACCAGTTTTTTCTGAAAAAGCTTTCACCGTTCCACGCCTAATAAAATACATTTCGTGACCCCATTTTCCTTCACGAATTATATATTCATGAGGCGGAAGTATTTCGGGTTTTAATGCCATTACTATTTCCCCCACAAAATTGGGAGTTGCACTTTGAAAAATTGGAACTTTCTCAATTACTTCTTTGTGTAGTTCTAGTGCTAATCTCATCCTTAAAGGTGCTGGTAATTCATCTAGTATATGATAATCTCTAATATCTCGATTTTCTAGCCATCTATATTGATAGTAGTCTCGAATTTTTTGTTGTAATTTAGGAGTTATTTTATTATCTCGCATATAGGTTTGAATTTGCCCAGACTTTTCTCGATATCTAGCTTTTACAGCATCTAAGTTAGAAATTAATGAAGATACATTACCAATAATATAAGCATACATGGATATCCCTAAAAACATGACTATCAAAGTAAATATTATTTCAATCTCAGTAGCAGGAGTGATATCTCCATATCCAACAGTAGTAAGAGTTGTGATTGCCCAATACAGAGAGTTTATATATTGGGTTCTTCTAGTTGCTGATTCTAATGATTTAGGAATTAACCAAGAATTTCCGGTACTAGATTCCCAACTACCAATCATAAACCAGATACAAGCTACCCAATGAGTAATTAAAATAATTACTATTACTAATTTAAACATTCTAATCAAGGTGGGATTAATATGAATATTAGTTTCCCACTTGTTAAAAATTCGATAAAATTGAGGTAAGCGTAATAAACGAGGTAATCTTAACAAGGCAATAATAAATAGTGAATTTGGCAACAAAATTTGTGTGATTAAATCTCCTGGAAAACTCACTATTAAATGTCTGATAAAAAGTCCAGAACGATAATGTTGAGCTATCCTTTTTGGGTCTTCAATATATTCTCCACGCTCAAAGTAACCAAGATGAAATCGAAGAAATATATCAGCGATTAGAATACTATCTCCGATTAAATCTAATAAAATCCAGATGCCATCAAATCTTTTGATAAAAGCGATTCTGAATGGTACAATAAAAGCATTATAAATAGTAATAGATACAATTAATACTTCCCATAATCTAATCAATTTAGTATCGGGATAAAATATAGGTCTTTTTACTTGATTTTTTATTTTAGTCATTAGTAAAAGTTGTCTAAAGAAGTAAAAATTAGGATAGATAACCAGTTAGGTATTCTAGAAATGTCTATGATTCTTTCTTATTTATAGGCTTTAATGAAACCATAATAATATTTATAGCGGTTTTTCAAAATTTTGACTACAAAACTTCTGCCTTCTGCCTGTTGTATTTTGCCTTTAAGTCGAAATTTTTGTACTCTATGTTAATCAAAACTGCTATAAATAATTGAACTATATTTTTGTAGTACTTGTGAATCTAACACTTGATAATAAGGGATAATAAGTGTTTTTTTGTAGACATTTTTTTGAGGAAAGTTTGCCAATACGAATAGCACCCTTAAAATATAATTTTCTAGCATAATATTTTCCCATTTTAATTAGCTTGTGGGACTGTTCAGAAAAGAATGTTTTGATAGCAGTTAATTCTAGATTTTGACCGACTAAAAATTGCTAACAAATATACATTTTTTTACTTTTAAACATACTTATTTATTATAATAAATTGAAAAATAAAGTCGTCTAGCCTTCCTTGCGAATCGTTTTTTTTTCAAAGATAAATTACTCTCAATATCTCTTTTTGGTAAAAGCATATCGGCTCAAATGATATCATAGAAAATTCAAAAAATATGTCTCAAGTAAAATCGTCTGCCAAACGAGGAAAACTATTAAGTAGTTCTGCAAAATTACAACAATTTTTAGGATGATGAGGTACAGTTTAAGACTAATTTATATTCCCTATTCTCTATTCCCTAAAGTCCTAAAATTTTGTACCTGATTAACTCCAAAACTGCCGTAATTTTACATACTCTAAGCCTGAAAATCCTATATTGTAAAAATCACACAGAATAAAATTAGGGTAAGTATTTCCTGCGGAATGCCGAACTAACAGCAATCAACTATTAGCTGGAGCGCCATTAACTTATTCTTTTTGAAGGAAGAATCAGAATTGAAAGATTGAGATAAAATTAAAAGTTACTTTCAAAGTATATTAGCTAATCTTTTTTATTAATTATTTGGTGCAGGATTATTACCACCGAAAAGCTGTTGGTGTAGCATTCCGTAGGAAAGGCGAACTACCTGAATATTTACAAATTATACCAATTTGAAAAATGGCTACTATAGCAAAACCCAAACTAGGATATTCTTCCAGCCATTCATTTGTAAAATTTTTTGATCAAAATGCTATTATATCAATTTGAAAAAAGAATGTTACGAATAATAAGGACTATTAAAATACTTTACAGGAGATGTCTCTTTGACTAAAAAGATAACTTACGACCTAATAAATGGTATTGAAGCTATTCATTCTGACTCCTGACTCCTGACTCCTCAGAAATAACCTAGGTATTTGTAGGAAATATTTATAAAATTGGTATTAGGTAATTAATTTTGCCTAGGTACTTAATATCAAATTCAAAAAAGGTAGTTACATCTTAATTTGTGATTTATTGCTACAATTTTTAATTGTATATATCCATCAAATGTCAAAATTAAGCATTTTTTCTTCTTTTTTATCCAGTTTTTCTTTCACTATTCTCTGTTATATGTTCCCTGTTCCCCGTGTCGAGACTGTAGCAATATTTTATGAAATTGGTATAAGATATCTGCACCCTTCCTCAAATCTACTACCTAGTAACAAACTTAATGTAGCAATATTTGATGAAATTTTTATAGCAGTTCTCATATAGCGTTTCTCAAGCATGGTCGGTACAGTTGTTTTTCTTATTTTCTATTCCTTATTTCCCAAATTGCTACTACCTACTCCCTACTCCCTAAAAGTTACGAATGGGCGTACCTCACGCTTTTTGGGAATTGCTATATTAATGAGATACAGTATTTTTTCTATTCCCTATTCCCTATTCCCTATTCCCTATTCTCTCAAATCGAAAAATTTTGTATCTCACTAATTTGATAAAAGCTATAATAACTTACGAAATTTTTCTTTCATTTTTATTACTAACTGTTAATTCCTGATAGCTAAATCCTCGCCTCGTAATTTTACCATCACACTATAAATATCTTGAGCAAATTTTTTCGAGTTCCACAAAGGTGCTAAATTTTCTGACTCCTTAGACCTAACTAACCTATCAATAAATTCCTGCCGTAAGTTATAATTTTGACCTAATTTCACACCCCAATCAATATATTCTTCCCATGACCATGATACCCCTAACTTAATATCTAAACTTTGTAAAAAAGAATAACCCATTCTAGATAAAAATTGTTCTCCGACGTGGGTAACAACTGGCAAGTTAAACCACAAAGCTTCTAAAGTATGAGTACCACCATTATAAGGATAAGAATCAAGTAAAATATCTGCTAAAGAATAAATACTTCTATGTTCTTCTTCTGTAGAAAATCTATCCATAAATTTAATCCGATGAATACTCACCTCCTCAGCTTGACAAGCTTGATGATAAGCAGCTTGAAATACCTCTACATCTCCTAATCCTTTATGAACTAAGATACTATTAGGCACTTGCTTCAAAATAGCAACTTGGGCATTAACTAAATTTCGATTAAATTTCCTACCTGGTGCTAAACAAAGATAAACTATTTGATCTAAACCTATTCTCTGGGATTTTCTTAAATTAACTTGACTTCTTTCTATTCTTTCAAAACCAGAAACTGCCACAAATGAATCTGGCATTCTCACCAATTTTTCTACATAGTATTTATCTCTATCTTGGGGGTGGGTGTACCAGTCACAGAGAAAATAATTATCCGAAGATATGCAAGGAGCATCAAACCCTAACCAAGATATACAAATAGGTGCTGGTTGATAAGAAAAAATCTCCGTATTAATTGGTAAGCTCAAAGAATCTAAATCTATTAATATATCTACTTTGTCTTCCTGAATTTCACGAATAATTTCTCCCACATCCGCTATTCCTTTAGGATATTTTTTCGGTACATATAGTTTAGTGGCAGTTTGACTAAATTTATGAGTTTGGTCGTCTACTTTTAAACGTTCCGTTAAGTATAAATATGTTTCTGTATTGAGCTTTCCCAACTCCCGAATTATATCGAGACTGCACCAACCCACAGAATGCCTACAAAAATGACTGGATATAAAGCCAACTTTTAATTTCCGACTCTGACTAAACTCAAAATTTGCAAATTTTTCCTGATGATTAGACTTAGGTTTGAAACGTAGTTGAGTATAAGCTTTAGATACTAACTTGTAGAGATGAGAATTAGCTTCAATATCATCTCTTAAGTAAGGAACACTGAATAAAAAATTTCCATATAAAGATTTTAGTTCCACTGACTTTTTGACAATATTTATATCTTCCCTAAGTTTAGCCTCCAACTCAAAAAATCTATCTTTAGCAATTTCATTTAAACCAGATACTTGATAAGTGCTAATCATATATATAGCAGTCATAATCGGATCGACTTCCCTACATTCTTGACTATATTTATTGACTGCTTCCCTAGCAACTTTATAATTATTACCATCCCTCAGAATGCCACATAAATGTTGATGAGCTGTAGCATAGTCCGGTTGAATTTCAATAGCTTTCTTCAGATTTTCAATAGCTTCAGAAAACTTACCTTGATTTCTCAAAGTAACTCCAATTTGACCATAAGCTTCTGCTAAATCTGGCTTAAGCTTAATACCTGCTTGCCAAACAGCAATAGCTTCCCCTAATTTACCCTCTTCAGCTAACCTATATCCTTCCCTTAAATTAAACTCTATCCCACCCAAACTAGGATTTAATTCTAATGCCTTTTGCTGGGAGGCGATCGCTTCATCCGACTTGCCCAACCCCTGCCAAACCTTGGCCAAATTCCAATAAGCAGCGGCCATCTCTGGTTGTAGTTGAATAGCCTTCCGGTAACAAGCGATCGCCTCTTCCAATTTTCCCTGGCGATAAAACATACTGCCTAAATTAACATGAGCCTGGGATAAATTAGGATTAAAATCTATAGCCCGATAATATAGACTAATTGCTTCAGAGATTTTACCTTGGGCCTGAAAAATATTTGCCAGAGTAACATAAGTAGGAGGCCAATTAGGTTGTAAACTTAAAGCCTGACGACAACAAGCTATGGCTTCTGATAATTGTCCTTGAGCGTAGTAAAGTTCAGCCTGTTGTGTCAACGTCTCAAAATATGGAGTTTGTGAGCTGGAAAAACTAGAGGGAGTATTCATTGAACAACTTTTTGTGCTAATTCTAATTAGTTAAAGTTTCAAATTTATCATATAGTAGTCGTCATTACTACTAGGACATTCTCGCTCTTCTCAAATATAGTCACAGCAAAAATTTAACTTTTGTACATTGCCAATTCGACGGCTCCCCTATCGCGCCTTCTGACTTCTGAACTTCAGCTATATTTGATAGCTTAGTAGGATTTAGATCATGTCTGGTTGAATAGTTATAATTATATCTTCGTAGTAGGGCTTTAGACCTAATACCATTAGCGAAGGATTAAAATCCTTGCCAGTTTATTAGACATCTCCAGAAAAGAGGAAGTAGGGAGTAGGGGGGAAATAATTGACGGTTTCTGCGTATGGGATTGATTTGATTTTTTATTTTTGGAGAGGTCTATTAGGTCAGGACTGTGGAATTTTTAAAAAAAATTAGCAGTGAAAATAGGAAAAACTATTTATCAAGTTAAGCATGAATTGTTATCAAATTATCTGGCATTATAATTAAAATATCCTTCAATTAAAATGAAACTTATTTGAGTCTAAATAACTGAAGTTTTTTGAATAAACAGTTAAGCTATTGCTGACACAAAGCTCCCCTAAAGCACAGAATTACAGTTGAAGATTGCTAAAATTATTATGCACTATATTATATAGTGTCTTTGCGTAAGTTCTGTAGCTTTTTTATCCTCCAAGAAATAAATTTCTGGGCTACACAGTAGAAGTCATCTAAAAGATGACTAAAGGTAGCTGATAAAATGAAACTTATTTGAGTCTAAGTAACTGAAGTTTTTTGAATAAACAATTAAGCCATTGCTGACACAAAGCTCCCCTAAAGCACAGAATTACAGTTGAAGATTGCTAAAA
>NZ_JBNHEP010000035.1:46952-57197 GCF_050015995.1 Dapis brunnea BLCC-M229
TCCAAGAAATAAATTTCTGGGCTACACAGTAGAAGTCATCTAAAAGATGACTAAAAGTAGCTGATTTATTACAGCGTTTTTCATCTCAGTGAGGTACACCCGTGGCTGGCAAGATGCCCACACTACAAATACTTTATTACTAATATTTGTACCGCATATACCTGCAACCTGCTGTATAGCTAATTAATGAGACTTTATATCAGAGGTACAATACTTGAGTTATCCTATCTCTAGTTTTGCGTAAAAATGTTTGAGAACTAAAATAATGAATATTTCAATAATTTGGCAAAAATTGAATCTACTACAACCAAAAATAAAATTTAAACCCCAAATAATTCTGGCAATTATTTCATTAATTTTGGCAGTGGGAATGCCTATTAGTATTAGTCATAAAATTCCTGCCCTAGCCAGAACTGAAAAAAACTACGAAGAAAAATTATTTGAAACTGCCCTGTCTTTTACCCTATATTTTGAAGGTGGATTTAGTAATCATCCAGCAGATAAAGGAGGTAGAACTTATAAAGGAATTTTACAAACTGAATATAATGCCTATCGACGCCGAAGGGGCTTACCGCGATTAGATGTTGCTCAAATGTCTGATGCTGAACTGATGGAAATTTATCAAGGTTATTGGGATAATAGTAGGTCAGCTACCATGCACCCCGCTCTTGCTGTAGTTATGTTTGATACTGCCGTTAATTTTGGTATTCATAACTCGGTAACTTTTCTGCAACAAGCTTTAGGATTACCACAAACAGGTATATTTGATGCTAAGACAAAAGAAGCATTAGCAGAAGGTAATAATCGAAATACTGCACTGCAAATGATTAATGAAAGGATTATTTATCGTTATAAAAGGGTACAGGAAGATGCAACTCAGATGGCTTTTTTTCATGGTTGGTTAGCTCGTGATTATAGTTTGTGGGGTTATGTGGAAAAGCTGAAAGATAAAAGATAAATAATTAAAAAAATTATAGTTAAGGAATTTATTTACTCTGGATTTAGGTAATAAATACTGATTAAAATTGCAAATAACTATTTATTGCCTACTCTAGTTAGGGCTTGCTGAATAATCATAAAAGCATGAAATATAAAGGTAAGTGCCTTTTTGAATCTAAATAAAGTACGAGCTTTTCGCTCGATCAAGCTCGAAAAGTTAGCATTTTTGGCAGACAACGGCAGAAAAACCAAGGGCAAATTCTGACTCCTACCTCCTCTATAATTCCCGTTCCTCCTGACTCCTGACTCCTGACTCCTGACTCCTGACTCCTACCCTTGCCACTCATACTTTTTTCAGCAAACCCTAGTTATTTTTACTAATTTTTGCCAACAAAAAAATTGACGTAATTCCCTTGTCTAGACTGACTTTTCCTAGGCCATGCTCTGCAAACAAGCGGTTTTCTCCCAGAAAATGTCTAATCTCCAGTCAAATTGGAAAAACTTACCCTTGTAAGCTTCCCTACTCCTCTACTCAAGAAAGTGTAGAAAAGTTTTTGAGAAATGGTATAAGTGGGTGTAGATTGGTGGTGGAAAGCATACCCTATCTACCATTCATGTAGACAATTTAGCAGCAACAGTTATAGCTGCCATTGAGAAGGATAGGGGTGGGCAGACATACTATGTGACCAATGGTGAACAACGCCCATTTAAAACCTTTTTTACAGAAATTCTCAGAGCAGAAGGAATTGAAGCAGGTAATCGTCACCTGCCAAGAGGTTTAGCACTTTTAATTGCTTACATTGTGGAATTCCTATGGAAGCTTTTGGGGTTAAAGAAACGACCACCCATAGCACCTGTGATAGTATAGTCATTTCAAATAAGAATGAAACAGTTTTTTAGCTGAAACCCTTTAACAGCAAGAAACCTTTGTTTCAATCTAAACTAAAATGACTATATATCTGATGGGTACTGAGTTTTCAGTCAATGATAGGAAGGCTCGGACTGAACTGGACTACCGCAATCCTATTAGCATCAGCGAAGGACTCCGACAAATCAGAATTCGATCGGGGAGCTAAAATGGCTCAAATCAGCTATATCAGATTCCCCTCGAATTATTCACAGGACCTTAATTTTACCCCCATTATTTAGGAGAAATAATAATGCAACGATTTTTTGTTAGTTTTCTAGTGCTAGCTTTTCTAGGAAATCTAGTTGTTTCAGAGAAGGCTAGAGCCGCCTTAAACAGTAACTTAACAGTAAAAAATAGTTTGACAATAAATAGTAGCTTAACAGTTAATATCGATGGTCTGAAAAATCAAACTGGACAAGTTTGCCTGAGTCTTTTTTCAGGCAGTCAAGGATTTCCCAGTGACGGCGGTCGGGCTTTGCAAGTAAGGTGTGTTGATTTAGAAGAAGGGACTCCTGCAATTACATTTGAGAATTTGAAACCAGGAAGTTATGCTGTTGCTGCTTTTCATGATTTTAATGACGATGGCATCTTCAATCTGAATGGTCTTGGCATTCCCAAAGAGGGCTTTGGCTTTTCCAAAAACCCAAAGATTTTCACAGGTATTCCCAAGTTTAGGGATGTAGTTGTGATTATTGTCGGCCCAAAAAACAATATTTGGATTGAATTGCAATATCTTTAGGAAGTTAGGAATTTTATATATTCACAAATATACGTTTTTGTCAATTTTTGTGCTTCTATTATTAAGCAGTCTCTGGAAAATTTGTTTTTTCCATCCAGAGATTAAATTTAAAATTACTTAATATTCTACGAATTAAATATAGTTTACACTAATTTTTCAATAAATTAATTACACCAAGCCTGAGACTATAAAAATTATATCATAGAATCCAAATTCAGTAAACTCGTAAAATAATTGAGAATAGTGTCAATAAACCCCTATTTTTACATTTGTTCATAATTTGCTTAACATGGGAATTTTAAAATTATCCCTTCGGAAATATTTGTTTTGCTTATAAAATTAACAACTGATAGGGGATGGGTTTACAGACTGTGGGAAGATGCTCAACTATGACTAAGCAAAAAGTAGAAAACTTAGTAGTGATAGGTTCGAGACCAGTAGGGTATACCGTCGCCACTTATGCCGGACGTGCCAACCTTAAACCAGTTGTGTTTGAAGGCTACCAAATGGGAGGTATACCAAGCGGTCAACTAATGACAACTACCGAAGTAGAGAATTTCCCTGGTTTTCCTGAAGGGATTACTAGACCTCAACTAATGGTACGGATGAAAAATCAAGCAGTTCGATGGGGAGCAGAACTATATACAGAAGATGTTACTTCTGTAAACCTAACTCAGCACCCATTTACTGTTAAGTCAGAGGAACGCGAAATCAAAACTTACAGCATAATCATTGCTACTGGGGCGACTGCCAAAAGACTCAACCTCCCTAGTGAAGAAAAATTTTGGGTGGTGGTGCATAGTAATGGTAGAGAGAGTGTGGGGAGTGTGGGGAGTGTGGGTAAAAATTAAAAAAATATATATCCTCACCATTACTATGCAGGACTACCAAATTTTGGAATAGTGGTATTTCCGCCTGTGCTGTCTGCGATAGAGCTAGCCAAGCTTTTCAAGGAGTAGAACTGGCAGTTATTGGGGGTGGGGATACGGCAGCCGAAGAGTCTATATATTTAACTAATACCAATTCACTTTAGACATCTCCGGAAAAGAGGGAACAGGGAACACTTAACAGGGAACACTTAACCCACCCCCAACCCCCTTCCCTGGGAGCAGGGCTGTTTCATTCTCAAAAAAGGTGTAGAATTATAGAGTAAGGAGCAGATTTATTTGGTATTCTTGGCCAAAATATCAAAATATATGGAAAAAACCCTGATTGATTACCTGAAAGAAATACCTGATTTTCGTGACCCGAAGGGCTGTCGTCATCCTTTATGGTTAGTATTGTTGATTATGATCATGGGTATAATTAGTGGTTATTGGGGTTATAGACAGTTAGGCAGATTTACTCAACGTCATCGTCTCAGTTTGATTAAACTATTAAATATCCCTCAAGCTCGTGTTCCTTCATATTCAACTATCAGACGGGTAATGGTACAGTTAGATTACCAAAAATTACAAATAGCTTTTAATCAATGGAGTCAAGAATATAGTAAAATCAGCTCCCATGAATGGGTATCCATAGATGGAAAAAGCTTGAAAAATACTGTTAATAATTATGATACATCTGAGCAAAATTTCATCAATTGTGTATCAGCATTTAGTCATGAAAGAGGGCTGGTCTTAGGAATAAAAATATTTAATAATAAACAAGAAAGTGAAATTACGATAGTTAGACAACTACTAGAAATATTGGACTTAAAAGGAGTAGTTTTTACCCTTGATGCTTTACACTGCCAAAAAAAACCGTGGCAGCAATTATCGAAACTCAAAATGATTATTTAGTTAAAGTTAAAAGGAATCAACCATTATTATATGCAAAAATAGAAAAGCAAGTTAAATCAAGCAAAGCCGTAAAAAGGTATATAAATGATGAAAAAACTAGAAATCGCCAGACAATAAGACAAGTAGAGGTTTTTCATATACCGATGGGATCTTGATGATTTATGGCAAGATGCAGGTTGTGTAATCAGAGTCAAACCTAGTGGTAATCGTGGGTGAAAATCAGTAGAAAGTATAAGTTATTATCTTTGCTCTCTCTCACCATTATCTGCTAGTCTAGCCTCTGGGATTCGAGGACATTGGTTAATTGAAAATCAACTACATTGGGTAAAGGATGTAATTTTAGAGGAAGATTTAAGTCCTCAAAAATCTGGCTTTTCTGCCATAAATTTCTCTATTTTAAAAACTTGGGTTTGAACTCTGCTGAGAATACATGGTTTTGCCGGAATTAAATCAGCGATATCAAACTTAAGTCATAATCTAAAATATATACTTTCTATTTGTGCTTAAGTCTGGTATTAAATCCATTTTTGGCTCTGAACAAGGCTGTGTTGCGATCGCACAGGGCAATTATTGGGTCAGTTTGACATTGGTTGGTGACGATAGTGCTACGCATCCCTAGGCGATCGCGCGACCATATTAACAATAAATGGCCATTTAAGCTAATATTGGCCGAAGTAAAGCCCTAAATCTGCTCCTTACTCTATAATTCTACACCTTTTTTGAGAATGAAACAGCCCTGCCCCTTGGAAAGGGGGATTAGGGGGGATGGAGAGTGCGGGTATTCAACCAACGTTAAGATAAATTGTCAATTTACGGATATATCTAGAAAGTCAGAAGTAATAAAGGTTGTCTTCTTAACTAAGCATAGAAAAAATATGCAGTTTAAATACAACCGCTTAACTACTTTAGGATTTCTAACTAAGGCTTGCTGAATAAAGCCTTTTTGCTAGGTTAGGGAGCAGGGATCTGTCAATGCTTTTTAATAATTATCCATTATCCATTATCCATTATCCATTATCTATGCCTTCCCAATTTTGGCCTTATATTACTCCAGGTATCCCAGATGACTTATTTGAACGCTTACCTGGTATTCCCATGAGTAAGCGAGAAGTCCGCTTACTGTTAATATCTTATTTACGATTGCAATCAGATTCAGTAGTATGGGACATTGGAGCCGGAACAGGAACTATACCAGTAGAAATCGGCTTGATATGTCCTCAAGGTCTAGTGATTGCTATAGAAAGAGATCAAGAAGTAGCAAGTTTAATTAGGAGAAATTGTGACCGCTTTGGAGTGGAAAATGTCACAGTAGTAGAAGGTAATGCTCCCGAATGTCTTGATAGTTTAATCGATGCACCTAGCCATGTCTGTATAGAGGGAGGTCGTTACATCAAAGTTATACTGCAAGAAGTTTGGAAAAGATTATTACCACAAGGTCGCATTATTGCCACTGCTGCTAATCTAGAAAGTCTTTATGCTGTTTCTGAAAGTTTTGCTGATTTACAAGTTAGGAATGTAGAGGTAGTACAGTCAGCAGTGAATCGTCTCGAGACTAGGGGAATACATCAAACCTTTGCAGCAATTAATCCCATATTTATTTTGAGTGGAGAAAAAATCAATTAATTTTTTCATCAGCTTCAAGTAAAGAAAGTTAACTATAGCAATTCCTCATACTGGTTAGGGAGTAGTAATCACATAAACAGGGAATAGAAAAAAAGAAAAATAATTGTACCTCAGTAACTTAAGAAAGGGTGCATCTCAATGCCAGACAAGCAACAGGAGGTTCAGTAGGCTCAGGAGGTGTTGAATCTTTAGTCAAGCAAATTGGATTACGGGCAGGGCAAACGCATCTTATTTTGAAGTTCTGACAGGGCAAGGATGTCAGGCTTATAAGTATTTATACTCATTAATTCTCTAAAGCTTAACGGTAGAAGCTTCCAGAATTTAGATGCGTTTGCCCTGGGATTACGGGTGTTGCCAGGAGCACAATGGTCAAGAAAAAATGTGCCCTGTATACTCCAGCATCGGTGTGCTTATCTGAACGGTGCTTTTGCTGCTTGATTTTCATTCGTCTTCAGCGCGATCGCAAAGCCCAAAAAATCAGGATGTTCTATAGTCTGAGTTTACGTGTAAATTAACCAAGTGCTTTGAGTATTCCCTCTTCTTGAGTACAATTACTTATCGCTTAATTGAGATGCACCCTTAAGAAATGCTTTCATTAATGAATAATGGATAATTATCTCTGGTTAAAACCGCAACGGAATTTAATATAAGGAGATATCCTAGGACTTTTCTTGAGTTTGTCGATTGGATATGGTTAGGTAACCCATCCATCTCATCCTAGGTCATGCTCCGCAAACGACCACTTTTTCTCCTTAAAAGGGGAGACTTTAAGAGGGTATCTATAAAATAAAAAATTAAGCCTTTATGTAGGGTGGGTTAGGCGACAATAATCTCACAAAATAAAATAAGATTTCTCTGGCAGCCGTAACCCACCAAGTATAGATATTTGAGGCGTTTATTTAGATCTATTTTACAGATACTTTCTCAAGGTGAATTATTTAATTCATATTATTAATTATTCGGTAAATTAATAATATGGATTAAATTGTATAGTTAATTTTGTAAATTAGTAAATAAGATTTTCTTGAAGATATTATAACTTTATTTATTGGTAAGCAAGGTATTTTTAGAAAGTAATATCTAGATAGTTTGATAGATTAGTTTATGAATGAAATATTGATTTATTTTTACTGAAAATGCGGTAACTATTAGACAAAATTTGATAATAATTATATCTCTTAATAATCTCCTAAATATGGTACAATTAATCATGAAAAATCTGTGAAATAAAACTTAAGCATTAAGCCATCAACTATTGCCGAAGAGAGAAGGCAAAAACCATTGATAAATTGAGAGAGAATTAAAATTTACTGCCGGGGGTAGGCTCTCTTAATCAAGAAAAGTATTTATTTAAACCTCGCCTTTAAAGGGGAAAATCTGATACTAAATCCGGTTTATAGAGTATCCTTTTGGGGAGATGGGGGGAGATAGTGAGAGAAGATTTTGAAAAAGAACATGCATTGATAACCGGATTGGGTATGATTACTGATAGCTAACTACCAAAAGCTGAATGCTTACAAGAAAGCATTCCTAAAGCAACTGTGTATATAAAATAAATAGAGATGTAGCTACAGCAGAAATAATTATAAACAGAGGATGAATAACGGTTGAGAGTGTAAAATTTAAGTTTTAAGTTAATAAAATAGTATTATGTCTTGGTCTAGAATAATTAGTGGACTTGTAGCGATCGCTGTTGCTCTGGGAATGATTATTTTTGGGGGATGGTGGTTTACAGTAGGCATGGGAGTTATAGTTTACCTAGGCCAACTCGAATATTTTCAACTAGCTCGTGCTAAAGGAATTGCACCAGCAGCCAAAACTACTCTAGCACTAAGTCAGGTCATGCTAGTAGTAGCAGCCCTAAATCCTAACCTAGTAGATGCCATATTTACATTAGCAGGAACCATAATTTGTTTTTATCTATTATTTCAACCAAAATTAGCAACTATAGCTGACATAGCATCATCAATCTTGGGTCTATTTTATGGTGGATATCTGCCCAGCTATTGGATTAGACTCAGAGTTGGACTTGAAGCTCAATTACAGATATCCCAAATAACCTTGGAAAACTACGAGCATATTTCATGGATAGACCCTTTGAGTTGGCCTTTGAGCTTAACATTTACTCTACTTGGTTTTTGCTGTATATGGGCTGCTGATATAGGTGCTTATTTTGTCGGAAAGTTCTTTGGTCGAATTAGACTTTCAGAAATAAGTCCGAAAAAGACTGTGGAGGGTGCAATATTTGGAGTTTTAGGTAGTGTAGGAGTCGCTACAATAGGTTCTTGGTACTTAGATTGGCCTGGTTCTCCTTGGACAGGTGCTGTCTTGGGTTTAATATTAGGCATTGCTAGTCTACTTGGAGACTTAACTGAATCGATGATGAAACGAGATGCAGGTGTTAAAGATTCTGGACAACTGATACCTGGACATGGAGGAATTCTTGACCGTACTGACAGTTATGTTTTTACCGCACCCCTTATATATTATTTTTTCACTTTACTTTTACCAGCCCTCAAAAATTATAATTAGGATATAGCCTCCATCAACATTTGTGAGGTACAGTTATTTTTCTTCTTTTGTATTTATAGTAATCGCTGTTCCCTAAAATCTAGAATTTTGTACCTCACTCATGATGATAATTTTTACAGCACTACGGATTTAGGGCGCGGAGATTAGACATCTCCAGAAAAGAGGGAGTAGGGAGTAGGGATAAAGAATTGGTATATCTAGTATGATAATTGATTTTATTTTTTTTTATTATTGGAGATGTCTGTTATTGATACTCCCCGCTCTGAAGAGACGGGAATTCTTAAGTAGTCTAAAAACGAACTCTTAATGGCATTATCGCTGGTACCGCTACACCCTCAAATACAGCCTATTCCATGTAAGTGTGGTACAGTGATTCTAGTAGATTTGATTAAAGACATGAAAACTTTATTCTATACTTCAAAAACTATTTAAAAATTTAGTGTCACTGTACCTCATCAACCTGGAATCCGCTGTATGTTGACATATAACCAGATAAATTGCGCTTACTTTACTTTTGGTTTGAGATATTATAATTCGGCCAATTTGGTACGCTCCTCGTCCTGCTATTGTTTGCAGTGGTGTAGCCACACTGACGCGCTTAAATTTTTCTAGCCGCTGGAGTTACTTACAGGGATTTCTCCTTACTAGGACGATTCCTCACGCAGATTTTTTTTCTTACTTGCTTCTGCAGTAATAACACAAAAACTAAAGATTTTTAAGGCGATTAAAATCCCCCGTTTCGCTGCGCGACATGAAACGTTTTTCATCCACTCTTTAAAAAGACGTGGGTTTCAAACTCTTGTCCCTCTTCCGTAAATCCCGTTGGTGGAGAATTTTGGCATCACCAACTTAGTCATTTCAGTTATCCAGTTATCAATATTAAAAGGAGCAGGAGACCTGATTTTTTGGTCAGAGATTACTTTATAACTTTTAACTTTTAACTTTTGACTTGGGCGTTAGGGTTTAACTATCAAGCTACCTTGACAAATAAGTTGACCAGATTCTAATGTTAATTCCTTTAGTTCAACATCGGAGCCTAAATCAACTTGGACGGTATTTGAAAAGTGATAATTATACTTTTCTAAAACTTGAAAGTTAAGATTCTCTAGCAGTAATTTACAGCTAGTAGCAAGTTTTAAATCAGTATGTAAATTTAAAGGAATTTTTTCATCAAATTTAGACAGTACATTAGCAAAGAAACTTAGATGACCTGTAGATATTTCAGCTTCTTGGTCATCCAAACTAATAGGTTTCTCTAGGTATTCTATAAAATCTGGCGGTAATAGTGGAGTTAAAAACTCAATGATAGCTTCAGCCAATAGAGCAGATTCCAGACTAGCATTAAAGTCAGATTGTAGCAATTTAATTTGACCAAATATGGGAAAAGATTCTAATATTTTTAATGGTTTACCCTTGATGATTTGACCAATATTAATCCGAATGCCAGTAGCAGATAACTTCACCTCAGTTAAATGTAATCCTCGAAAAATTACATTAGAAGCAGCAATAGAAACTTGGGGAATTTTACCTGTAATAATTTGGCGATCGCCACCTTCAATATGAACTTTTAATTGTTCTACCTGCTCTAATTGGGATTTTAACCAAAATTGCAAAGCAGGAGACAGAAATCTACTAACAATTCTACTCTTTTTTTTAGTTGATATTTTATCTTTACTCTCAACAGCAACATCATAATCATAAGTTTTATGCAGTTCTGGTAA